>JBFKNO010000011.1:0-21148 GCA_041629275.1 Nitrospiraceae bacterium | reverse complement strand
CTTGTCTGAGGAGCAACGCGGAAGAGGGGCACCAATGGGGTTATGGTTCGGCCTTCGCCAAGGCTTCCACCTTCGCCAAGGCTTCGGCGGACAAGTCGGCGGACAGGGCGACGGACAGAAATGCACCCGCGCATTGCGAGGCTCACGGTATGCGGGCCATGCCCGCATGGGGTGGGGGTGTCGCCCGAGCTCAGAAGAGGTTTCTTGACGAGAGGCGTCAATCGGGGGCAGCATGAGCCTTCGACGAAGAGAGGAGGCGACTATGCGAAGGCCTATGCGAGCGAGCTGGATGGTCCTCGCTGCGTTTCTGTTCGTTGTGGGGCTTGGCTGCCAAAGGGAAGGGCCGGCGGAGCGGGCGGGCAAGGAGATCGACAAAACGTTGGAGAAGACCAGCGAGGTGGTCGAGGACACCGGGGAGAAGGTGGAAGACGCCGCGCGGACCGCGATCGAGAAAGCCAAGGAGGTCGGTACCACGATCGGCGAGGCGGCGGAACGGACAGGAGAACGATTGCAGGAGGTGAGTGAGTAGAGCCCGTGACCCGGCGACAGGCATCCGCGCCGTGGCGCGCGGCTCCCCGTTCGTCATTTGTGCAGGATGGCGAGGGCCGGCGCACCCGGTCACGGCGTCGAGGCCGTGAGTGATGCGGGCCACCTCGCTCGGAGGTGACCCGCCTTACTCGGTGGTCTCGTGAAGTGTTCCTTCCAGATGACCTTCAGGCCAACCAGAACCACTCCAACCATCAGCACCATCAGGATACCCAGGATGAACATGGCAGCCACCTCCCTTCCTTGAAATTTCCTTCGAGCCCGCGCTCACCTCTCTCCTAAAGCAATCACAATGCCGCCCCCGACCTCAGCCCAAGCCGATCGATCAGCTCGACCGATCTGGTTGTTTTTCAAACGAATTGAAGGTGGTTTGCGATTGATCAGGCCATCCGGTCTTGATGCGGCGGACTGCTCGGGTGGCAACGTCGTGGACTCGGGTGTCTCCAACGTTGGCAACAACGGTGCAACCCGGGTCGTTGAGCCTGCGCGGGGCTGAGTCTACGGGGGGATGTCGCTTCCGGTCGAGCGAGGTGGGGAATCTGCGGCGACGCCAGTGTCGCACGCCCGGGGTGACCGGCGGGGCACGAGGCTGACTACGGAGCGGGGAACTCGAACTGTTCCTCCATGGCGGCGTTCTCGGTCACTGCAATCTCACGCGTCAGTCGGCCGAGCTCGGGGTGCCAGGCCACCAGCTCGTACCGCCCCGGCGGAATGCCGTCAATGACGAAGGCGCCGGCCTCATCGGTGAACGCAAAGTACGGCGACGTGACCACATAGAGCCAATTCTGCATGTGGGCGTGCCGGTCACAGATGACCCGGACGACCCAGCTGTCCCGGAGCTTCGCGGAGGCAAAGGTGCGCGTTTCCTCCGTGCCTGCGTGAATATGCATGTTGTGCACGGTCCTGAGAATCCGAGCGTCGGGTCCGAAGGCGACGAAGCTGTGGAGGGTATGCCGGACGGGGTCCTCGTTCAGGAAGCCAATGGGCGCATCCGGCGCGAGGACGCCCGTGTATGGCCCGAAGTTGCATCCTTTCGTGCGGACCTCGAGCGACAGCTCCTTGCCCGCACCGTAGCGAAATTCCCCTTGGCCTGGCGGTGGGCCGGCGAAGCTCTGAGTGGGGAAGGGCTTGCCCCGCGCCACCCCCTCGAGCACGATCACGGCGTCCCGGAGCCATCCGTCCCGGCTGACGGTGACGGTCGTCAGGCTGCGCTCCTCCCCGCAGACCTCCTGGTCCCTGTCCAGCTTGAATCGCTTTGAAGCGGGTGGCGTGCCCTGAAACGACACCCGCCCTTTCAGGGTCGCGCCGTGCTCTGTCTCGACCACCTCATAGGCGGGCGCAAGCGTTGCGGCTCCCCACAGGGCCAACCCCAGGAGCGCCCCCGCAAGCCGTCGACTTGGATTTCTGTCTTGCCGCAGTCGGCCCACGCCCAGCCTCTCAGTGGTCCCACTCCCGCAACGGTCCGGGCTCAATGGACGAGTTGCCAGCCGACGAAGAACGTGTAATCGCTCTCGAGTTGCGGGCCCTTGAGATCTTGATAGATCGGGAAACCGCCCTCGATCCCGATCCGATTCTCGAGATGCATGATCTCGGGGAAGAGAATGTTCGCGCCGAGGAGGAAATCCACGCGCTCCCCGCCCCGCAGGCTCGGATCCGCCGTGGGCACGCTGCCGGCGATATTGGGGTCACGCCCGTCGTAGTTCTTCCAGTTGTTATAGTTGAATCGCGCGGACGTGCTGAGCCAATCCGCCCACCGGTAGGCGCCGTAGCCCCACGCCTGATGGCGATCGCCCACGGAGTAGTTTTCGCTGTTTCGCCCGATCGGCAGCCAGGCCGTGTATTGCGCGCCCCAGGAGACGCGACTGGCCGCGCCCATGTAGGTGAGGCCGGGAGAGACATTGTAGGTTCCGGTGCCCAACTGCATGGGGTAGGGGAGGCGAATGTTGCCCGCCGGCGTGTCACCCCGCTCCGAGATGCTGCCTGTCGGAAAGCTGAGCCCGACGTTCATGTGAAAGCGGTGGCTGCCGAGGCTCGGGGCCTCCACGGCCCAAAGACGCCAGAGGGTTACCAAGGAGACGTCGCCGATTCCCTCCGAGCTGGTGTTGAACCCACCGCCCATTCTTCGCACATGGTTCATGCTCTTGATGATGTAGGGAACCATGACCATGGCCGTGAGGGTGTTGTTCACGCCATACATGGGCATGAACATGTGCATCTGGGTCGTCATGTCCGTCGGGGTGATCATGAAATTCTTCAAGACGTCGGCTTCCGACACATTGCTCGTGCCGCTGCGGTTGCCCGCCATGCGCATCAGCGAGTAGCGATAGGTGAACATGAACTCGCCCTGGTTGTGGGTATGCTCGCGCATGGTCCCCATCGGGCCGTGCGCGTCCGGTTTCTCGGCATCGTAGAAGTTGCCGGTCACGAGCCGGTCTCCCTTCTCCGCGACCTCGTCCGCCAGTTTCTTCTCGACCGGCGCCATGACGCCATCGAGGAGGGCGGCTTGCACGCGCGGCCCTCCGAGCAACTGCATTGCCACACACCCGAGCACCAGCAGGATTCCTGCTGCGCGCGCCGTCTTGCTAATCTCAATCGCCTGGTTCTCCATCGACACACCTTCTCGCGATTATGGGGTGATCAGTTCGGGAGGTCCTGGGCGCCGGGCCATCCGCGACTGATCGCGGCGGCATTGATCGGTGCGCCACAAGTCGCGCCGGCGACAGCCCGCAGGGGCGGCCCCCCGACAGGGGAGCGCCGAAAACGGAGCACCAAGACCGGAGGACGCGCTTATGCGAGGAGGAGAGTGGGGGGAGGTGCCCTGGAGAGGGGCGACCTGAGCGAGAGCGTTGCGATGGTTACCGGGCACTTCGAGTCCGAAAGGAAGATGCCGGAGGACGGGCCGGTCAGGCTGACAGTCCCGGCCTCGAGGACCTGTCCGGCTGCGCAGAGCCACGTGCAGAGTGGGTTGGCATGCGTGGCGGCCTGGTGCCCCGCATGGTGTGCGGCATGGGCGACAGCCTGGCTCGACAGGACCGCGCCGAGCAGCAGGAAGCCGGCGGCGAGGACGAGGGCCGGGAAGGGATGGCGTAGGCGAGTCATGATGACCGGCGGATAGTACATAGCTTCGATCTGGCCTGTCAATCGCGGCGCAGTCGCCGCCTCCGCCGGTCAACGGCGCGAGCTGTCCGGCGCCGAAACCGCGTGGCGATCCGGGGAATCAGTAGGAGGCGTACTCCTGGTCGGGAGATGCGGTCGGAGGAGTCGGTCGGTGCGCCTCGGGGTTGCACATGGCTGCCGAGGCAATGTCATGCTGCCCCGGAGGTCGAAACCCCCAGGCCGTGGCCAAGGCTTGGCACGTGAGATTGTGGAAGGCCTCATCCAATCGGTGCACCGACACCGTCCCCAGGAACAGGAATTCGGCGCGTCCCGTCCACCCGACGCGATGCGTCGCGGTCGCGAGCCCGCGGATCGTCACCGACGAGCTGTACAGCACTGGCAGCGCGTCCCCTTCGCCATGGTGGTCGCCACCCGGCCGCATGTCCCCGATGGTCTCGTGCTGGCTCTCGACCACGACGACCCATTGTGTGCCCGCGCGCTTGCCGAGCTCGGCGAGGTCCGCCGAGTCCATGCCCGTCAGGAGAGGACCCGGCCGCTGTTCTCGAAGGAGACGGCGAACCCGCGACTTCGTGATGACATCGAGCCCGCGTTGCTGGAGCCAGTGAGCCGCAGTCGACGAGACGATTCGATCATCTCCCAAGAGCAGCACAGGGGCATGAGGCTGGGGCAGCTCCTGATGGGTGCCATCGGTCACTGGCCAGATGGTGGTGGCCTGTCGCGTCGCGCAGCCTGTCAGAGCTCCGCAGAGGACCGCGAAGGTCAGGATCAGTGCTGGAGGAACATTCCGCATGGCGGCTCGATCGCAGCGTGCGAGACCTTCGGCCCAGAGTCGGGCGGTCGGGAAAAGAAGCCCGACAGTAGAGCGGTTGCGGTGGAGGATCAAGCATTCGTAATGGGCAGGTGCCCCACCGAAGGAGGCATAGGGCGGAAGCGAGGAGCGAGGAGCAGGGATCTTGAGCGCGGAAACATTCACATCAACGGCCGCAAGATCCTTCAAAATTCACCCCCGTAGCAGATCCCCAAAATCTGTGGATAGGCCTGTGGATCCGTCTGTTTCACGGGAGTCGTCGAATGTAGGCATGGCCCCATGAGCGAGTTGCCTATTTTTTGTGCATTGTAGGGTCGCTCATGCGAGCCACAGAATATTGTGGTGTCACTGTGGAGAAGAATTGCGGAGACATTGCGGCAGTAAATAAACTGTAAACACTTTCACAGTTTATACACAGTCGGCGGCCGGTGAGCGCTCGGTGCGCGCCCGCACAGCGCTATCCACAGGACACGGCGCTCGCTGTGGATGGTGCCCCCACGGTCACCGGTGCACGGCGTCGGCGTCTGAGGCCCGCGGGGAGCCATGTCGCGCCGTCGCCGCCTCGCAGCGGTGGCCCCTGGAAGTCTGCGCGCTTCGGTATTATCCTGTCGGCGGCATCGCTGCGTAGGAGCTCTGCACGGGTCCGTTGCGTGCTCATGAGAGAGGGAGGTGCGGCATGAAACGACGCGGCTGTCTCGCGCTCAGAACCGGACTTTCGCTCGCGTTCCTACTCGGAGGCGTTGTCGGGGCGCAGACGCATAAGCCCACCATGACGTCCCATCTGGACAACGGCCGGAGCATCTTCACGACGGGGATCACCGCGCATGGCAGGGTGGTCGAGAACAGCCATGGGATGCAGGGGGTCGGGTGTGCGATGTGCCATGGGCCGGATGGCGGCGGCGGCGAGATGCACGGCGTCCCGGTCCCGAACATCACCTTCTCATTTCTGACGGATCCCGGAGGCTATGAGCACGACACGGGTCGAAAGCGGCCGGCCTACAACACGGAAAGCATCAAGGCGGCGATCGTGGCAGGCATCGATGCCGGCGGCAATACGCTGCATCCCGAAATGCCGCGCTGGACCGGCCTCACCGCAGAGGATCTGGAGGACCTCATCGGCTACCTCCGAACGCTCGGCCGGAGCCCGCCGACTCGTCGCTCGGAATCCTATGGCCTGTGAACCCCTCACCGTCACCGCGGATGGACGGGGGGGGGGCGTCCTCAACGATCAGCATGAGTCATCGGCAGGGGTGGAGGGGGAGCAAGGGACGGTCTCCGGGGCGGGGTCTTACTCGATGGTCTCCTCGATCTGCTCGACCAGCTCCTCGACTTTCTGTCTGAGCTGACTCACCTCGTCTTCGAGGGCGCTCGTGTCCGGCTCCTTCACGGCGGTCTTGAGCTCGCGCATTTCCAGTAAGAGCTCCTTCACGAGCTTTTCCAGGACATCCAGCCTCTTCTTGATCTCGGTTTCCATGGTGATCGTCCTTCGGCCTTTCTTTTCCCGTTAGCGGCCTGCTCCTCGGGCGACCGACTCACCCGCTGACCAGGTAAGGAAGCTTACTCCCCTGCGCTGTGTCAAGAGGGGCCGAACGGAAACTGCTAAGAGCGCGGGACTAAGAAGAAAGCGTGGCAGGAGGTGGGGACAGACGGCGACCGCTGCTCGTATGGGCTTGTGGTGGCCCACAGCAATATGCGAGGTATGACCTCCACATTTGACCCTAGGGGCCCTGCTTCAATCATGCATGCGTGGACCTGGCTGCTGGTGATCGCCCTCGTCGTCGCGTTGGTGTTGTGCTGGGGTGTGAGCCGGGAGTTGCGCGACACGAGGCTGCGTGCGACCAGGCTCACGGAGCGTGTGAAGCGCCTCCGTCGACTGATCATGCTGGATCGACTCGATCGCCTGGAGCGGGACATCAAAGAGATCGAGGCCTTCACCCTCCAGTGCAAGACCTGGGTGCACGATTGGGACGAAGGTGGCGCCAGTATGGCGAGCTACGCCGCCGCGTGCCGCAGCTTCGTGCAGCGGAGCACGGCGGAGGGGCAGAGCCGGGACCACGCCGATGCGGTCGCGCGCGCCGTGCTCGGCCAGCTCGTCCGGGGCGATCCTGTGCGTGCCGCGCGGCTCGGACAGCTCCTGTCACAAGACGAGCGCAGCCGATGGTTGCAGGAGAAGGCGGCCGAATAGCGAGGGGGGCCCTTGGCGGAGGAGGGCGGTCAGCCGGTGCTGTCGTCGACGTCGGGATCGACCAGGCCGCCGCGCGTATCGTTGACATGCCACTGATCCAGAGCGGGATCGGCGTCGATGTTCCCGGTCGCCGTCGCCGTGAATGTGGCGGGTACGCCGGGGCCGTAGGTCGTGGCGCCGGACGGCACGACGGTGTTCTCGGGACGCGTCACGCCGCCCTGGGAATTGATGAGGTCGACGGCAGCGGTGCCGGTCGAGCCGCCGGCGCCGCCCGCGGCGGGGCTGCGGTACGTGTACCGGTTGCTGACGCCCGTCAGGCTGAACCCGATTTCGTCGAAGCTGCCGTATCGGTGCTCCTCGGCGTAGAAGGTGACCTCGGAGGCGAAGACGCGGCTCAGGTTCCCTGCCGTCTCAGCCTGGTGGGCTCGTGCCTGCAGCATGCGGAACATGGGGATGGCCACGGCGGTCAAGATGCCCAGGATGGCCAAGGCCGTCATCAGCTCGACCAAGGCAAATCCTTTCTGGTGCCGATCGACCATCGCCCTTCCCGTTGCTGATGGGGTCATGGGCTGTCCGAGAGCCGGAATCGTTTCAGCACGTCCTCGATCCGCTCGCTCTCCTTGAGCGCCTCTTCCAGGCGATCGACGTTCGCCTGGTCCGCGCCGCCCGCTGCTTTCAACCCATCCATGGCCGCCCGGAGGGCGTGTCTCGTTCCGGTCGTTCGATCCCGGATCTCCAGCATGGCCCGGTCGAGGTTCGCCACCGCCCGGTTGGCCAGATCGGCCAGATCGTGCAATTCGTCCCCCGCGCGGAGCGTGATCCGGAGAGCCAGGTTGCCTTCGGCCAGCTCGCCCGTGCTTTTCTGAAAGCGGTACAGCGGCCCCGCGACGCGGTGGGTGAGATAGATGCTGAAGATGGCGGCGGCAAGAACGAGTGCGATGAGGGCCGGCCACATGCTGGTGCCGATTTCCACCAGAACGGGCCAGACGTTCTCGACCAGGCTCAGCAGTTGCGTCGCCGCGCTCGCCCGGTCTTCGATGGAGCTGTGGGACAGCAGCTGGATGGCCGGCATCATGTAAGGGAGGATGAACGCCAGCCCGAACAGGATCAGGCAGTATCCGAAGAGGAAGAAGCCCAGCCCGAGGGCGTAGGAGCGCTGGAAGCGATGAACGTAGATCTGGCGGCGTTTGGGGTGATCCTGCTGGGACGGTGGCTGTTCCGTCATGGTTCTGTCCCCCGGGGGGTTTGACGCCCGTCGCTCAGCTCGACGGCTGGCTGGCGAGCGTCGCGATGAATTTTTCCAGGCCCTCGTATTGGGCCGGCTGCATGTATCGAAACTCCACGCCGAAGACGCGTCCGCTCACCCAGCGCACCGCCGCCAGCTCGACCTCCAGAGGCATCAGCTTCTGTGGGACATGGATGCGTATCTCCAGGTAGGCGCCTTGCTCGACCTTCGCATCGCTTTCAATCAGGCACCCGTCGCAAGAAACATTGAGCGCCGATCCTTCCCCGTTGACCGTTTCACCGGTGAACGTGACGGGAAAGTTGACGCCGAAACGAGGATGCTTGCGTCGCTCCGAACCCATCGCAGGTGTTTCCATCCGTCCTGCGGCCCACTCCAGCCGGGACCGGCGTCGCACAATGTCCAAGTCTAGCATTTCCGGTCGGTTCGGCAAGGATCAGGGCTTTCCGAGCGGCAGCCGACCGTGCTGACGAGGTGCGCGAAGCTGAAATCCGTGCAATGGGCCGCCAGGGCGGGGTCTGGGCCGGGGCCAAGAGGGTCTGTGTGAGGGCCATCAAGACGGTGGTCTGCGACGGGGATGATCAGGATGCGACTGGTCGCCGGAGCGCTCACGTGGCATTCTCCTCGTCCCGCCTGTAGACTGGGACCGGGAACATCCCGATGACTTTGCCCCCGCTGTTGAAATGCGGCACGTCAACCTGGGCCTACGAGGGCTGGCAGGGCCTCGTCTACCAGCGGTCCTATCCGAAAAGCCGATTCAAGAAGGACTGCCTGGCGGAGTATGCGCGCTACGAGTATCGAGCCGAGCAGCTCTTCCGGACCGTGGGGCTCGATCAAACCTTCTATCGTCCGCCCACGACGGCGCAGTTGGCCCATTATGCCGAGCAGCTGCCGACGGGCTTCGAGATGTGCTCGAAGGTGTGGGAGGAGCTCACGATTCCACGCTTTGCGGACCACCCACGCTACGGCGTCAAGGCGGGCCGGGACAACCCCCGGTTCCTGGACGCGGGGCTCTTTCGTGACCTGGTCGCGGCCCCCTACGCCGGGGTGTTCATGCCCTTCACCGGGCCCTTCATCCTGGAGTTCCAGCGAACGGGAATCGAGCCGGAGGACTTTTTGGCTCGGCTCGATCACTTCCTCGGCGCCTTGCCCCGTGACTTTCGCTATGCGGTCGAAGTGCGGAATCCCCGTATCCTCGGGCCGCGCTATGGTGAGATCCTCCACGCGCACGGCGCGGCGCATGTCTACAACCACTGGACGTACATGCCGGCGATTGCCGAGCAGCACCGCCGTCTGGACAAGACGTTCACGGCCCCCTTCGTGCTCCTGCGGCTCCTGACGCCCTTGCGCATGAAGTACGAGGAGGCCGTCACGATGGCCGAGCCGTACAACCGCATCGTTCGCGCCCTCCCGGCGATGCGGGCGGACACGGCAGCGCTCGTTGGACAAGCGATGCGCGAGAGCCGGCGCGCCTACGTCCTGGTCAACAACCGGGCCGAGGGCTGCGCGCCCCTGACGGTGCAGGCCATCGTCGACCAGTTCCTGCTTCCGGAAAATAATCCAGCTCCGGACGTCTCACGGCAGTCGAAATCCTGAGTCAGCATCGCGTCCCAAGTCCCGGGTCACACGTTCCACGTTCCAGACTCCAGATCCCGACTCGTCTCACGGTGAGCACCACTCTCATTACCTGGAACCTGAAACCTGGAACGCCTCTTTTGACCCGTCACCTCTGTCCCCGCGAATAATTTGATTTGAGCCCCTTGACAGCAGGTAGGCTGCTATGTAACCATTGGTTACATGAGGCCAGGCGATCTCAAACGTGCCCGCCAGGCGCTGGGTCTGACGCAGGCCCAGCTCGCCGAAACTCTGCGAACCACGCGGATGACCATCACGCGCTACGAAGCCGGGACGCGGCGCATTCCCGGCATGGTCGAGGTGGCTCTCGATCAATTGGCGTCCCAGCCTCGCATTCAGATGGCGGGGATCGTGGCGGCGGGCGAGCCCATCGAGCCCATTCCCCAAACCGAGCAAGTCGAGGTGCCCCCGACGATGCTGCGCGGGAGCCAGACCTTTGCGCTGCGCGTCAAGGGGGAGTCCATGAAAGACGAGGGGATTCTGCCGGGCGACCTCGTGATCGTTCACAAGCAGGCCACCGCTCGGAACGGGCAGACGGTGGTCGCGATGGTCAACCAGGAAGCGACCATCAAAAAGTACCATCGCAAGGACGATCGCATCGAGCTGCGTCCGGCGAACGCGCTTCTCTCCCCCATCATGGTCTCGGATGAGGATGAGTTTCGAATCGAAGGCATCGTGATCGGAGTCATCAGGCACATCCAATGACACAGGTACATCAAGGAGGCCGTCATGTCGATCGTGCAACCCGACCGCATTCGCTCGCGGCTCGATGAGCTCGAGCAGGCAGTGGAAACCCTGTCCCTGCGGGTGAGACAGTTACAACGGGAAGTCGCTACGCCGCTCAGCCCTGCGAGACGCCGGGCGAGGTGGACGGCCTGGCTCGAGAGCTTCGTCGGGAGCCAGGACCGAGGGTCTTACGCGCATGCACGCGTGCGCGAGAACAGGAGGATTCATCGTCATGCGACCCATGCAAGACAGCAACCCGGTCTGTGAGACTGAGGGGGCCTGTGCGGACTGCGGGCGATTGACCGCGTGGCGTATGCGGTGTTTCGATCCGCACACGTACTCGAGCCTCGAGCTTTGCGGGAATTGCGTGCCCGCCTTCCGTGAGCGCCGGCAACACGCCCTTGGCTGCTGCAACTAGGTGCCGGGCTTCTCCGTCGGCGGGCTCCGGACGGGTTGAGTGATTCTGCTAGTACAAGGGGAGCTGGAAATCGAAGCCTTCGTACCCCAGACGTGGATCGAAGAACGGGGCTTGGCCCACGTGCTGAACGACCCCGTCCTTGTCCAACCGGACGATGACGGAGCCGGTTGTGACGGTGGAGCTGCCGAGGAACGGGCCGACTAGCGGGATGAGGGTGAGCGGGGAAATGTCGACGTGCGTGTAATCGTAGGTCCAGACCTCGACAATCTTCTCAGTCGCGCCGGGCCGACCCGCGGTTGACTCCGGCTGTGTCGGCTCCCCCATGCTGCGCACCAGGTCCTGCTTCGTGCTGCGCAGAGGGACGAGCCGCGCGACCGCGAGCTCGTCAATGGTCGAAGGCGTGCCGACCGACACACATGCCTGGAGGAGAACGGCGGGCACAACGACAAGCAAAAGCCGTCGGCGTCGTGTCATCACGCGAAGGACTGGCCCTCTCCCGTCCACGTTAGTTCCTGCCCAGGCGATTCAATCCGTCCAGGGCGGCCGTGCGGTAGCATTCCGCAAGGGTCGGATAATTGAACACATTGTGAACGAAGAAATCCACCGTCCCGCCGAAGGTGAGGACGGCCTGCCCGATGTGCACCAGCTCGGTGGCTCCCTCACCCATGATATGGACCCCCAGGAGCACGAGGCTGTCCCGATGAAAAATCACCTTGAGGATGCCTTCCAGGTCTCCGTAGATTTGTCCCCGCGCGATTTCCTTGTAGAACGCGCGTCCCACCTCGTAGGGGATGCCCTCGGCCGTGAGCTCCTCCTCGTTCTTCCCCACCGTCGAGATCTCGGGAATCGTATAAATACCATAGGGCATGACTTTGGGGAAGCTGGATTTCGGCACCTGAAAGGCGTGGCAGGCCGCCAGACGCCCCTGCTCCATGGACGTCGAGGCCAGGCCGGGGAAACCGATGACATCCCCGGCCGCATACACGTGCGGAATCTCGGTTTGATAGTGTTCGTTGACGGCGATTTGCCCCTGGTGATCGGTCTTGAGCCCGATCGCATCCAGGTTCAAGCGGTCCGTGTTCGCGACTCTCCCCATCGTATACAGGAACATGTCGCTGACGATGGTTTTGTTGCTCCGCAACTCGGTCACGACACGCTCGCGCTCGTCGCGCCTCACCCCCGCGATCTCTTCGCCGGTCTTGATGACCACGCCGTTGGATCGCATGTGATACATCAGCGCCTGCACAATCTCCTGGTCCACGAACCGAATGAGATGGCTCCGGCGGTCCAGCAACGTCACTTTGATTCCGAATGACGCAAACATGGAGGCGTATTCGCATCCGATGATGCCGCCACCCATCACGACCATGCTCTTGGGAATGTTGGTCGTCGACAGAATGCTGTCTGAATCGCAGATCACGACATCGTCGAACACGATCCCGTCCGCCCGGCGGGGACGCGAGCCGGTGGCGATAAGGATGTACGAAGCGCGAAACCGATCCTTCTGTCCGCTCCGGTCCGTGACCTCCACCGTGTGGGCATCGATGAACGAGGCCACTCCCTGAACGAGGGCGACGTCGTTCCGCTCGAGCTGGTGCGTGATGATCCCCACCTCGTTCTTGATGACCTGGTCCTTTCGCGCCATCAGATCCCGCAAGGTGAGGCTTTTCTTGAGTGAATAGGAAATGTTCGAAAAGGCGCGAAGCCTGAACCCTTGAAGGTAGTAGATCGAGTCTTTGAGGGTCTTGCTGGGCAGCGTGCCGGTGTTGACGGAGGATCCGCCCACCGCCGGTTCTTTCTCGATGATGACGGCACGCTTGCGCAGCTTGGCCGCCTGGATGGCCGCCTTCTGCCCCGCGGGGCCGCTGCCTATGACAAGCAAGTCGTACTCAGTCATGGGTGAACGTGGCGTGGGGGAGCGATGGCTGCATGCTGGTGACCACTGTAGCGCCCCGGAGGCCGGTTCCAAAGCAAATTCTCGCGACGAGGCATGATCGCCTCTGCCCCTATCGCAGCGCCGAGCTCCGGGTGATGGAGATGACAGTGCGGGGTCGAGCGGACAACAAGGCCGGCGTGATGAGCCAGTGATCGTTGGGACTGGAACCGGTCGTGCGGCGTGGGGAAGGTGCGGCACGTGGGTGCGTGCCGATGCGCGGCGGCCCCTCGCGTCCTCTTCCCTGGACGATCAGTCGGGGACGGGCGCGAGTGTCACGGGCGGGCCCATCGAAGAGAGTCTGTTCGTGAAGGGGCGGAGAGCCGTCAGGACTTGCGCGGTCGCCCCCGTTTCCGCGGCCGTCCCGCGCGGGCGGCGACCTTGCGAGGCCTGCCCGGCGGCCGGCCTCGGCGGGCTTTCCGCGCCCTGCGCTTGCCTCCGCCGCCAGCCGGTGCGCTCACCACCTGATAGCCGATCTTGACGAGCATCCCGTTCAGGATTTTGACGAGCCCTTTCTCTTTCACCAACAGCGCTCGTTTCTCGGCAAGCAGACCGCGGACCGACTTTGCCAAGGCCTCGCCGCGCCCCGCTCTTTTCCGTCCTCGTTTCATGAATGTCCCCCTTTTTACGTACCTTCCTCGAGCTGCACGAGGGTAATTGTGTGTACGCATGATGTCAAGGCTTTCGACAGGCCGCCTGAATCTCTTTATGACAAATTTATCGATTCAGGAACAGGGCACCGGGGCTCGAAGAGTCATGTGTCTCTCGACGCGCGCGGAATAGTATGGTAGGAACGAAGGTACCGCGCGGTTTCGTGTTCCCACGCACCCGCATCCCTCAAGTCTTGCCGGCCGGGGCTCGCTCGTGCTCGGGATGGGTCCTGGGTTTCCTCTACCCCATGGCGACGGGCGCGACCATGCTCGACGCGCGGTGCCACTTCGCCCACAGGTTCCGCTCGCAGAGCACAGAGGGGTGGGTCGCAGCGCGGTGGGCTCGTGGTCTGTAGGGCCGCGTCGCGCTGAACACGAACCGGAATCGAGCAGAGGAGACAAGGTGATGGAGGTCATGCGGAGGCTAGGAGTGATCGCAGTGCGGAGCGTGCTGATCGCGGCCCTGTGGTTGGGCGTCCTGAACGGCGCTGCGCCCGACCAGGCGCGGCCTGCAGAGGTGGAAACCTGCCAGGGGCCGTACAAGGGCCGGACGCTGGCGGCGGGCGAGCTCGAGGTCGTCCTGCTGGCGCACCGACGCTGGCTTCAGAACAGTTCGGAGCCCTCGACACAGCGGGCGGATCTCTGCGAGGCCGACCTGCGCGGGGCGAACTTGCGGGGTGTGGACCTCGATCGTGCCCGTCTCCGCGCCGCCCGGCTCGACGGGGCGGATTTGCGCAGCGCGACGCTCACCGACGCGGACTTGTACGGCGCCAATCTCCAACGCGCGCGACTGGGCGGCGCGGACGCGAGCGGAGCGGATCTCCGGAGGGCGAACCTGGCCCATGCGTCGGCGGCCGGCGCCGCCTTTTATGAATCGGTCCTCTATCGGGCCTTCATGAAAGAGGCCGATCTACGGGAAGCCAACTTCCAGCGGGCGGACCTTTCCGGGGCAAACCTGACGGGAGCCGATCTGACCGACGCCGACCTCGCGGACGCGCACCTGTACGGGACGATCCTGACGGCGGCAAATCTTTCACGGGTGGAGGCCATCGATGCGGACATGCGGAAGGCGCACCTGATCGAGGCCACGCTTCGAGAGGCCAATCTCCAGGGCGCCGACCTGTCCGAGGCGCGGCTCGACCGTGCGCGACTGAGCCGCGCGCAGCTGCACCGCGCGGTGTTGCAGGATGCGCGCTTGGTGAACGCCGACCTGACGGAGGCGGTGCTCCATCAGGCCGACTTGTGGAGCGCCGACTTCAGCGGAGCCACGCTTCGAGGGGCCACGCTGTTCGGCGCCAACCTCGAACGGGCGAGCCTGGTAGGCGCCGACCTCACGGCCGCCGATCTTCGCATGGCGATCCTGTTCGAGGCCAACGCCAAGGACGCGATCCTCCGCGGTGCGGCGTTGCAGCGTAGCGTGATGAGCAAGGCGCAGTTTCCCGGCGCCGACCTGCGCGAGGCGGTTCTGGAGGAAACGTATCTTCCGAAAACCAACTTCGTGGGGGCGAACTTGTCGCAGGCGAACTTGCGCTGGGCGAACCTCGTCGGCAGCGACCTGCGCGACGCGAAGCTGGACGGCTGCAATCTGGTCTCGGCCAATCTCCAGGAGGCCCGCTTGCAAGGCGCGAGCTTGAGCTCCGCGAGATTGGTCGGGGCGAATCTCGAGAACGCCACGTTGGTCGGGGCCGCACTCACGCGGGCGGATCTCTACCAGGCGAGGCTGTATGGGGCTGATCTGGACCGCGTTTCGGGGCTGACCCAGCCGCAAGTCGACACGGCCTGCCTCGACGGCAACACCCGGCTCCCCCCCGGGCTCGTGCGTCCTGCTCCCTGTGCCAGGTGAAGATTTGGCCGAGCTCGTCGCGGGCTGAGCCTGGTCGATGGGCAGCTCCATGGGGCGGTCGAGACCGGGCTGCTGTTTACGATGCCGGACAGGCCCTCGGGAGGGGCCAAAAAGGTTTCAACGGAAGGGGCGGCCGGAATTCAAAAAGAATTGGCGAATTTCCAAGGTCTTGGTGATAATGGGCTCAGGTCAAAGCCGGTGGTGTCCGTAGGGGCGCTGTCGGGACGGAATCCTCGCAACCTGGAGTGAAGTCATGCCAACCATTCTCGTGATCGACGATGAGCCACAGGTCCGGTCACTTCTCAACCAGGCGTTGACGGGGGCCGGGTACAAGGTCGTGGAGGCCAGCAACGGCCGCGAAGGGTTGGACCGCTATCGCGAGCATCCACCCGACCTCGTCATCACGGACATCTTGATGCCCGATGAGGACGGCTTGGAAGCGACCCTCGAGCTCACCCGCGAGTACCCCGAGGCCCGCATCATTGCGATCACTGGCGGAAGCGGGGATCGGAATTTTCTCGACGTGGCCAAATTGTTCGGGGCCCGCCGGACCCTGTCGAAGCCGTTCGAGCTGGATCGGTTGCTCGGCGCGGTCGAAGAAGAGTTGAAGGTGTAGCGCCCGGCCCTCCCGGGCTCTCCCGTTTCCCCCTCACTGTCCTCCCCACACGCGACGTGGCTCCGGCACGGCGGGTTCTCCCGGGGGCTCACGCCGCCTTACTAGGCCCTCCTTTCCTTCCAGATCATGTGGATCCCCACAATGACCACGAAGAAGATGACGCCGCCGATTGTGAGCAGTGCGAGTTCCATGGTGTCACCTCGCTGCGCTAGGAGCACGAGTCGGTCTTCGTCTGCTCCTGAGTAGAGCAACCGGTGTGCCGCCTGATGGCTCGCTCTGCCTTGGTCCCTTTGGTCGGAGCCATCCTGTTGATTTTCCGCGGAAAGTCTTATATGTAGTGGTCCCGTGAGAACGAGTGGCTGGTCCCCGTGCCGGGTGAACGTCATCGAGTGTCTGCCTACCTCGTTGACAGCCAGGGGCTGGCTGGGCTGTCATGAGGGAGCGTTGTCCATTGCCTGGGGCCAGGCCGAGAGGGTGGTGGGCTGTCCACGCTCTTGACAGGGCGTGGTCCCCGCGGCAGCACCCGGTGGGACCGCGGATCGGCTCGCCGGGGATGGACGTGGTGTCGGGGATCGAAGGGGAGTCGCGTCGTTGAGGATCACATCGGAAGACAGGCCTCAGTCGGACTTTATTCGGGCCGTCATTGCCCAGGACGTCGCGAGCGGTAAGCACGGCGGTCGGGTGGCGACTCGGTTTCCGCCCGAACCGAACGGCTACCTCCACATCGGGCATGCCAAGTCCATCTGCTTGAATTTCGGCGTGGCCCTCGAGTACGGCGGATCCTGCAACCTGCGCTTCGACGACACCAATCCGACCAAGGAGACCGAGGAGTACGCCGAGGCGATCAAGGCCGACGTCCGCTGGTTGGGGTTCGACTGGGGGGACCGCCTCTTCTACGCGTCCGACTATTTCGAGCGCCTCTACGAGTACGCCGTGGAGCTGATCAGGAGAGGGAAGGCCTATGTCGACAGCCTGAACGCCCAGGAGATTCGACAGTACCGCGGCACGCTCACGGAGCCCGGAAAGGACAGCCCCCATCGAAACCGATCCGTCGAGGAGAATCTCGACCTGTTTGCGCGGATGCGGGCGGGCGACTTCGAAGAGGGCGCGCAGGTCCTGCGGGCCAAGATCGACATGGCGTCCCCGAACATCAACATGCGCGACGCCACGCTGTACCGCATTCGCCGTGTCGCGCACCACAGGACCGGCGACACCTGGTGCCTCTATCCGACGTACGACTTCGCGCACCCGCTCTCCGACGCGATCGAAGGGATCACCCATTCCCTCTGCACGCTCGAGTTCGAGGATCATCGGCCGCTCTACGACTGGATCCTCGACAACCTGGACGTGCCGTCCCATCCGCAACAGATCGAGTTCGCGAGGCTCAACCTGAGCCACACCATCATGAGCAAGCGCAAGCTGCTGGAGCTGGTCGAGGAGGGGCACGTGAGCGGGTGGGACGATCCGCGCCTGCCGACGCTCATGGGTTTGCGACGCCGGGGCTACACGCCCGAGGCGATCAGGAAGTTCTGCGAGCACATCGGCGTCTCGAAGCGGGATTCAATGGTGGAGATGGCGCTGCTGGAGCACTTCATCCGGGAGGACTTGAACCGGCGCGCCGCCCGGGTCATGGCCGTGCTCCAGCCGCTGCGGGTGGTGATCGAGAACTATCCGGACGGCCGCGTGGAGGATGTGGAGGCCGTGAACAATCCCGAGGACCCCGGGATGGGGACGCGCAAGGTCCCGTTCTCGCGGGAGGTCTATATCGAGCGTGAAGACTTCCGCGAGGAGCCGCCGAAAAAATACTATCGGTTGGCGCCGGGGCAGGAAGTGCGGCTGCGCTACGCCTACATCGTGAA
Organism: Nitrospiraceae bacterium; assembly: GCA_041629275.1. Taxonomy (GTDB): domain Bacteria; phylum Nitrospirota; class Nitrospiria; order Nitrospirales; family Nitrospiraceae; genus JBFGRM01. The sequence continues at coordinate 3,569 of JBFKNO010000011.1, read as the reverse complement.
ATGCGTGGGCGTCACCAAAGACCCGCAGACCGGCGAGGTGACCGAGGTGCGCTGCACTTATGATCCCGAGACCCGGAGCGGAGCCCCCCAGTCCGCCCGGAAGGTCAAGGGGACCATCCACTGGGTGTCGGCCTCCCATGCGCTGGACGTCGAGGTCCGCCTGTACGACCCGCTGTTTCTCGATGAGGCGCCCACGGTCCTCAACCCGGGCTCGCTCACGCGCCTGGCCGGATGCAAGGTCGAGCCGAGCCTGGCCGACGCCGCTCCGGGGGCGCGGTACCAGTTCGAGCGCCAAGGGTATTTCTGCGTGGACACGCGCGATTCGGCTGCATCCAAGCCGGTCTTCAACCGCACGGTGCCGCTCCGCGACTCCTGGGCGAAGATTGAGAAAGCGCAGGAGCAAGGGAAAGGGGGCGGGAGCTCGCCCGGCTCGTGATTGCAATCACTCCGGGCCTGTGGTAGCCTCGATTCCCGCTCGTCAGTCATCTGCACCCATACCGCAAAGGCTATGCTGGTCCCATCGTCTAGTCTGGCCTAGGACGGAGCCCTCTCAAGGCTCAGACACGGGTTCAAATCCCGTTGGGACCACCATTCGACTCGCGGGGTTCGCGCTCTCACGAGCGCGCCCCGCTCGCTTGCCCCGAGCGCAGTCGAGGGGTTCATGGCAAGCCATTCGTATACTTTGGTGCTACTTCCCGCGAGTCGAATGGTGCACGGCTTGCCCTGAGCGATGTCGAAGGGAGCGATGCCCGGGGTGCGCCGCGCGCACCCCGGGAGAGCGACGCGCGAGGTTTTCGGGTCCTGTACGCAACGGCTCTCGTAAAATTCGCTCACTCACGAGCGCGTCCCGCCTGGGAGCCTTGCGGAGTAGTTGACTGCCGCGCGGGTCATCTCGATGTCGCCAGCGGTCTTCCTCGGGTGTCCTTCCCGCAGTCATTCCACTTTGCCCCTTTGCATAACAATCTGCTCGTCCCGTTGAGCGTCCGGTGCCCAGCCGCTACACAGCCCCCCCCGCCAAACAGTCGGCCGTACCAGAATGGCACCCCCGTGGACAGACAAGGCAGGCCTCCCCAGCCCGCCCATTCCAAGCTTCAGCGCCATTCGCTCCGTACCGATAACTAGTTGAATAACAGCGTCCGCTCCGCGTCAAAGGGTTGACGCCAGCCATGCGCTATACTTGATGGCATAGGTTGTGCATTTTTGGGTATCGCGATGACAAGGGGATGTCAGGTGACACACGTCAGGCTGGGTCAGAGGTCACGCCGCACGCCGGTGCTCAGGACGCATTCCTGTCCTCCCGGGCGGCATGCGGGTCGTGCCTGGCCGGCCATTGCCTCTGCGCTGCTGCTGTTCGCGCTGGCTGGCCCCATGGGCGTCTGGGCGCAGGGGCCGCAGGACCTTCGCGTGCAGTTGATTCCAATCCTGGCCACGACGTTCGATCAGGGTGAGCAGCCGATCGGCGTGGTGGCCGAGCTCGAAGTCACCGTCGAGGACCGACACGACGACAAGGGCATGAGCGTGCGCTTCCAGAGCCAGCCGGGCCGGTTCTCGCGCAGGGCCCAGGTCGCGGTCGTCGGGGCCATACTGGACGTGGCCAGGGCCGCGAACATGAGCACCGATTCCCTGACCATTTCGCTCAAAGTTCCCTACCGGGGCGTCACGGTGTACGGCACGAGCCTGTCGGCGATGGTCGGCCTGACCGTGATCGCGCTCGCGCATGGCGATTTCGTCAAACCGGATCGCGTGGTGACCGGGACGATCACCCGGGATGGACACATCGGTCCCGTCAGCGGGATCGGGCTGAAGCTGCAGGCTGCCTCGATCAAGGAGCTTCACCTCGTGCTCGTTCCGGAAGAATACGACACGGCGGACGGTGACTGGGAGGTCCCGTTCATGTTGCACGTCTCGCCCGTCGGCACGGTGCGGCGGGCGTACCAAGCCTTGACGGATTCGGAATTCCCCCAGGTCCCGCTGACCCACTTCTAACCCCCACGACGAGCAATCGATCATCGGCACCTTGACGTATGGCGTCGTCGGGGCGCGCGGACCGCGTCTTCACCGATCGTCCTTCCGAATTCGACACCTCGGGATTTGACGCAATGAAAACATGTTGTGTATAAGAAACACCAACGAGGAGAGAGTGTGACCCAAGACGGGATCCGCGATGACCCAGCGTGAATTCCACGACGGCGCCCACGACGGCCTCGACCCTCTGGAGCCGCTCGACCCGCAACGCGTGCGCTCGTTCTCCGACCTTCTCGGCGCCATGAGGAAGACGGCGTTCGGCGGGAGGCGGGTCGGCGAAGCCTTCGACGTGCTCTGCGCGATGATCGGCGATGACGGCTGCAAGGTGGTCTTGACCTTGTCGGGCGCCATGACGATCGCGAAGATGGGCAAGATCATCAGCATGATGATCGAGCGGGGCATGGTGCACGCCATTGTCTCGACGGGTGCCCTCATCGCGCACGGTCTCAGCGAATCGGTCGGCAAGGTCCACTACCGACACCAGCCCTCGATGAGTGATGAAGAGCTGTTTCGAAAGGGATACAACCGCATCTACGACACGCTGGAGATGGAAGCCAACCTGAACTATGTCGAGCACGTCGTGGGGCAGACGCTGAAGCGTCTTCCGAAGGATCAGGTGCTGTCCTCCGCGCTCCTCACCAGGGAGCTGGGCAAGACCTTGGCGGATGAGTTCGAAGGGGCCGGCATTCTCAAGAGCGCTTACCTGAAGGGCGTGCCCGTGTACATCCCGGCCTTCACCGACTCAGAGGTCGGGCTCGATCTCGGCACCTGGGCCATGGGGCAGAATCTCGATTGGGCGCGCGGGCAGGCCAAGCGCGAAGAGGGCGATGTCGGTGTCATCAAGGTCCTGCACCAGGCCTTCCCGTCCTTCAATCCGTATCAGGATCTCAACAGTTACACGGAGCATCTGCTGTCGGCGGAGCGGCTCGGCATCTTCACCATCGGCGGCGGCGTGCCCAGGAATTGGGCGCAGCAAGTCGCTCCGTATGTGGAGATCAGCAATCTCCGTCTGGGGCTGAACGTCAAGCCGCCGCGTTTTAAGTATGGAGTGCGGATCTGCCCGGAGCCCGATTACTGGGGTGGGTTGAGCGGCTGCACCTACCAGGAGGGCATCTCATGGGGTAAGTTCGTGCCGGCGCACGAGGGCGGGCGCTTCGCCGAGGTGCTCAGCGATGCCACGGTGGTCTGGCCGCTGCTCATGATGGGGCTGTTGGAGCGATTCCCATCGCCGAAGTAGGGTCGAGTCTCGAAAGATGGGCTGAATCGTTCCATCCGCCTCCGCCCCTTCACCCTGGCCCTCTCCCCCGCTGGGGGAGAGGGGAGGGAGAGGGGGATCGCAGAATGAATGATGGAAGTAACCTCCGAGGCACCAGACCAGCGCGAACAGTCGACCATCCGAAACCTGGATCTATGACGATGATGAGCCTCACGAGTCGACGACGAGCCGGTCAACGCGGCGAGCAGGGCCGTGGGCGCCGGGGTCTGGTCCCGGCGCTGATTCTGCTGGCACTGCTGGTCGCACCCGCCTTCGCGGCCGACCTCGT
>JBFKNO010000010.1:0-22636 GCA_041629275.1 Nitrospiraceae bacterium | reverse complement strand
GCGTTCCGCCCCTTGGGGCCCAGCGTCGCCTTCACGGCGTCCGCGAGCTGGTTGACCCCCTTCAGAATGGCCGCTCTCGCAGCCTCGCTATACATCAGTTGCTTCGGCATCTCGGTCCTCCATTGTGCTCAAATTATGTGGCGTTGGTGTTGGACAGTGGTTGCGTCGACGGCTCAGCTCTTCGTGAAGACCCCGAGGATGTCTTCTTCCTTCAGGATCAGGCAGTCCTCGTCATCGATCCGGAGCTTGGTCCCGGAATACTTGTCGAACAGGACCTGGTCGCCGACTTTGAGGTTCTTGACGTCCTTGCCGGTGGCCTGGATGGAGCCGCGCTGCGGCTTCTCTTTGGCGGTGTCGGGCACGTAGATGCCGCCCGAGGTCTTTTCGAGCTCTTCCGTGTAGGTCACGAACACCCGATCGCCCAGGGGCATGAAGCCCTTGGCTGAGGTTGCCTTGCCTTCGGTCTTTTCCTTTTCCTTGGTCTCCGTCGCCATTGCGGTCCTCCCTCTTTAGTAGTGATAGATGGCTCTTAAGGCTCTGGTGAGGTGGTTGAGTGGTTGCGTCATAGGGTAAGGCACTGGTCGGGGTGAAAAATAAGGCTGGCAGGGGGAGAGTCAAGGGCCTCTGGCAGATTTTCTTCCCTGGGTGAGGCTGGCGGCGAAGGAAACTCTGAAGGTATTGATTTTAAATGACAAAAATAGAATCTAGAAACCGTCAACCTAGCCGGTCGAAGTCTTTGATCTCCTGTTTCATATACGTGCGCAGCCGCTTGATGATCCGAGCCTCGACTTGGCGCGTCCGTTCCTTGGTGATCCCGTATTTTGCGCCAAGGTCATCCAGGGTCAGGGGGGTCTCCGAGAGGATCCGGTTTCGCAGTATGTCCTCCTCGCGCTCGGTGAGGGTCTTGGCGAACTCGGCCAGCTTCTGCCGGAAGAGGGTCTTGAGCTCCGTGTCGGCGACTTGCTCGTCCGCCGCTTTGCCCTGCGCAGGAATCACGTCCAGCAGGGTGCCTTCCGTGTCGGGACTGAAGGGCTGGTCCAGGGACAGCTCCCAGTTCCCCAGGCGCTGATCCATCTCGATGACGTCCCGCTCGCTCACGTTGAGACGGTCGGCCAGCAGCTTGGTGTCGGGCGCGAATCCCTGGCGCTCCAGGTTGGCCTTTTCTTTCCTCAAGTTGTAGAAGAGCTTCCGCTGGTCCTGGGTGGTTCCGATTTTGACCAGACGATAGTTGTTGAGCAGGAACCGCAGGATATAGGCGCGGGCCCACCAGGCCGCATAGGCATAGAAACGCACGTTTCTGGAGGGATCGAACTTCTTGATCGCGTGGAGCAACCCGACGTTGCCCTCCTGGATCAGATCCAGCTGATCGACGCCGGTGTGCTGGTACTCGGAGGCGATGGCCACGGAGACGCGAAGGTTGGACAGAATCAACTTTACGGCGGCCTCACGGCTACCGGTGGCCTGGTATTCGGCGAACAGCCTCAGCTCTTCCTCTTTGCTGAGGAAGGGATAGCGACGGACCTCCGCCAGGTAGTGCTGGAGGGCGGTGACCGGGACAACGGCGGTGTTGACCCCGGTGGCTTGAGGGCCGGTCGTCTCCCGGGCGTTCGGCTCCGCGTCCGGCTCTGGGCCCCCGGTCCCGTCGCCGTTCAATTCTGTCTCGTCAGGAGCCTCTTTCGCCTCTTTGGCTTCCCAGGACTGTTCGACCGGTTTCCGTGTACGTTTGGTCATGGGCGGTATCGCAAGCGAAGCAACGGTGACGGAGACGAATCCGCGTGATGGGAGTTCGTCCGATTATAGACGGAATCGCGCGTGAGCTCAAAACATCCGGCCGGAATATCTTCGTGGACCCACCCGGATCCTCGCAGAGCCCCGGCTTGCGCCCTGTGAAAAACGTCGTATACAGTACGCTGGGGAGGGGGTGGGTTTCGATGGTACGCGCAGGTCAACAACGAGCATGGCACCGCTAATTCAGGCATTTCGTGCCGGTCACTGGCCGTCGCTTTTCGGAGCGTGGCTCCACTTCGAGGTGAGCTTCGTCGTCTGGCTCCTGGTGGGAGCGCTCGGGGTGATCATCGCCGAGGATTTCGGGCTGACCGCCTCGCAGAAAGGGCTGCTGGTCGCTGTCCCATTGCTCGGCGGAGCCCTGCTCCGGATCGTCATCGGCTTGTGCACAGACCGGTTCGGCGCGAAGCGGACGGGCCTGGGGTTGCTCATCGGGCAGGGCCTTGCCATGTTGTGGGGCTGGCTGGGCGCGACGACCTACGAGCAGGTCCTGGGTATGGGCCTGTTGCTGGGCGTGGCCGGAGCCAGCTTTGCCGTCGCGCTGCCCTTGGCCAGTCGCGCCTACCCGCCCGCGCATCAGGGCTTTGCCATGGGGGTCGCGGCCTCGGGCAACAGCGGCGTCGTGCTCGCGGCATTCTTCGCGCCGCGCCTGGGTGAGCTCATCGGCTGGCACGCCGTCTTCGGCCTCATGCTGATTCCCTTGGCGCTGACCGCACTCGCGTTCGCCACGGTCGTGCGCGCGGACCTGGGCGGAGCGGGAAGCGAGGAGCGCTGGTCGACGATGATGCGTCGCGGGCTGAGGCAGCCGTCCATGTACTGGCTGTCCTTCCTGTACGCCGTCACCTTCGGCGGATTCGTCGGCCTCTCGAGCTTTCTTCCCATCTATTTCCACGACCAGTATGGACTCACTCCCGTGATGGCGGGCACGATCACGGCGCTGTGCGGGTTGGCCGGCAGCGTCATTCGACCCGTCGGAGGCTATGTGGCGGATCGATGCGGGGGGCTGCGGGTTTCGCGGTACCTGTTCCCGGCCATCGGTCTCCTGGCCGTCCTGACCAGCCAGCTTCCGACCGTCCACGTCGCCGTGCCCCTGCTCGTGATCACCCTGGGCACGATGGGATTCGGCAACGGGGTCGTCTTTCAGATCGTGTCTGACCGGTTTCCCAAGCAAATCGGCATGGCCTCCGGGATCATCGGCGCGGCGGGAGGATTGGGGGGCTTCGCGCTCCCCTCTGCGCTGGGGGTGCTGAAGGACACGGCCGGGAGCTATGGGGCCGGCTTTCTCCTGTTCGCAGGCCTCGCTGCGGTAGCCTGGATATCCATCGAGCTGGCGATGCGCCGGTTGGGCGCAGGCGCAGGGGGCTCCACGGAATATAGCGGTCTTTCCCATTGACAGTAGACTAATTTCATTATATATTTTCAATACTTAGGAGTCGCAATGGCCGGATGACCGTCCGGCCGCACATCGTATCGTGTCGGCGCCCTTTCACTCCATCGAGCAAGCCCTCGCGGACATCCGGCGAGGTCGCTTCGTGATTCTGGTCGATGACGAGGACCGGGAGAACGAAGGCGATCTGGTCATGGCTGCGGAGAAGGTGACCCCGGAGGCGGTCAACTTCATGGCCAGGCATGCCCGCGGGCTGATCTGTTTGGCCCTGACGCCTCAGCGGGTCGAAGAGCTGCAACTGCCGCCGCAGACCCACGAGAACACCGCGGCCTTCGGAACCGCCTTCACCGTATCAATCGATGCCCGGCGTGACATCACGACCGGCATTTCCGCGGCCGATCGCGCCACGACCATCAGAACGGCGATCGACCCCGCCTGCAAACCGTCCGATCTGGCGCGGCCCGGCCACGTCTTCCCGTTGAAAGCGCAGAAAGGCGGGGTGCTCAAGCGGGCGGGGCAAACCGAGGGGTCCGTGGACTTGGCGCGGCTGGCGGGCCTGAGCCCGGCCGGTGTGCTCTGCGAGATCATGAACGAGGACGGCACCATGGCCAGGGTGCCGGAGCTCGTGAAATTCGCGCGTCGCCACAAACTCAAGGTGGTGACCATCAAGGCCCTGATCGAGTACCGGCTCCAGCGCGAAACGTTCGTCAAGCGCGTCGCCGGCGCGCAGTTGCCGACCCTGTTCGGCGATTTCGAGGCCCTCGTGTTCGAGAACGAGGTCGACAACGGCACGCACATCGCCCTGGTCAAGGGTCCGATCGATGGGACCAAGCCGACCCTGGTGCGTGTCCATTCCGGCTGTCTGACGTCGGATGTCTTCGGCTCGTTACGCTGCGACTGTCGCGACCAACTGCACCGCGCCATGGAGGTCATCCACAAAGAAGGCCGCGGCGTGCTGCTCTATCTGAACCAGGAGGGACGGGGCATCGGGTTGCTGAACAAGATCCGAGCCTATCACCTCCAGGACCAGGGGAGTGATACGGTCGAGGCCAATCTCCAGTTGGGCTTCAAGCCGGACCTGCGGGACTACGGAATCGGGGCCCAGATTTTGGTCAACCTGGGTGTGCGGAGCATTCGGCTGATGACCAACAATCCGCGAAAGATCGTCGGCATCGAAGGCTACGGGTTGAAGGTCGTCGAGCGGGTTCCCATCGAAATCGCCCCCCAGAAAGCCAACGAACGGTACCTCCGAACGAAGAAGGCGAAGCTCGGCCACATTCTCAGCAATGTTTGAGGGGTCGGTCTCGCCGGCGCGTCAAGCCCGCGCGAACAACATTGTTGATCCTCACTTTTTTTCGTCCTGGTTCGACCTTCCCACAGGCACTCGACGGGAGGCACAGAGTGTGGCGTCCCGTGAGGCGATGAGGCCGCTGCGATGATCACCTACGAGGGAAGTCACGACGCCTCGGGCCTGCGGTTCGGCATCGTCGTCAGCCGATTCAACGAGTTCGTGACGGGGAAACTGCTGGCGGGTGCCCGCGCCGCGCTGGATCAGGCGGGTGCGCGCGATGGGGACATCGAGGCCGTGTATGTGCCGGGCGCGTTCGAAATTCCTCTCGTGGCGCGCCGCTTGGCGCAGTCCGGCCGGTTCGACGCGGTCATCTGCCTCGGCGCCGTGATCCGCGGGGAGACGCCGCACTTCGAATACATCAGCGCCGAGTCGAGCCGCGGGATTGCGCAGGCGGGCTGGGACAGCGACGTGCCGGTCATCTTCGGGGTGCTCACCACGGACAACGTGGACCAGGCCCTGGAACGGTCGGGCGCCCCTGAGCGGAATCGGGGAGCGGAGGCGGCGCGGACCGCCGTTGAGATGGCGACCGTGCTGAGGAAATTGGCCGTGACACCCTCGGCGCGAAAGAGTAAAAAGGGGACCGAAGGGCCCCTGCGGCCACGGTCCAAACGGACCGGAGGGCGACGGTCAAACGCCCGGTAAGGGGCCCTGCGCGGCCTGACGACCCGGATAGGGTCGTGGGTAGAGGAGCGGGGAGTCGGCGAGGCCATGGGATTGAGGCGGCAAGCACGAGTCTACGCGCTGCAAATTCTGTTTCAGTGGGATATCCACGGCGGCACGGGAGATTGGCTCAAGGAATTTTGGGCCGAACGGGAGGCGTCCCCGGAGCTGCGCGCGTTCACGGACCAGCTCGTGGACGGGGTCCTCAAGCACCACGCAGAAATTGACCGCCTCATCGGGACCTCTGCGACCAACTGGGCCGTCCATCGCATGCCGGTCGTGGATCGGAACATCCTTCGAGTCGGCCTGTACGAGCTGCTCTGGGTGCCGGACGTACCGGCCAAGGTGACCGTGAACGAGGCGCTCGAGCTGGCCAAGGTGTTTGCCGACGACGAAGCCCGGGGTTTCGTCAACGGCATCCTCGACCGGGTGCTCAAAGAAGACGCGCGCCTCGAGCAGAAAAGAGCTGAGATAGTCATCGATACGGCGCCCGGAGAATAGGAACGTTCCAGGTTTCAAATTGCAGGTTCCAAGTGGGAGGGAGTACTTGCGACGTGAAACCTGGAACGTGGAACCTGGAACGATGCAGTGTGATATTCGCCGACCAACCAAACTGAGACTGGGATGATCGATCGCTACACACTCCCGAGGATGCGCGCTGTCTGGGACGTCGCCCACAAGTACGCGATCTGGCTCGACGTGGAGCTGCTGGCCTGCGAGGCGCTGGAGCAATGCGGTGAAGTCCCGCGGAAAACAGCCGAGACCATTCGGCGTCTCGCGCGGATCGATCCGGACCGCATCGCGGCGATCGAGCAAGTCGTCAAACACGACGTGATCGCGTTTATCGAGGCGGTTGCGGAGAGCGTGGGGCCGGACGCGCGCTACCTGCATGCCGGCCTGACGTCGTCGGACGTCGTGGACACGTCGCTGGCCGTCCAGATGACGGAGGCGCTGGATATCGTGCTCGAGGATGTCGCGGCTCTGCTCGACGTGCTGCAGCGCCGGGCGCAGGAGCACTGGGACACGGTGATGGTGGGGCGCTCGCACGGCGTGCATGGAGAGCCGATCTCGTTCGGGTTCAAGCTGGCGATCTGGTACGACGAGTTTCGTCGGCATCGCCAACGACTCCTCGCCGTCAGGGACGAGGTGGCCGTCGGCAAGCTGTCCGGAGCGATGGGAACCTTCGCGCATCAGGGCCCAGCCGTCGAAGCCTACGTGTGCGCCAAGCTGGGGCTTCAACCGGCGCCGATTTCGAGTCAGATCATCCAGCGTGACCGCCATGCGGCCTATGCGTCGGCCTTGGCGCTCGTCGGCGCCAGCGTGGAGAAGGTGGCGACGGAAATCCGGCACCTCCAGCGAACCGAGGTGCTCGAGGCGGAGGAGTATTTCTCGACCGGGCAAAAAGGCTCCTCCGCGATGCCGCACAAGCGCAATCCCATCGCGTCGGAAAACCTCTGCGGGTTGGCGCGCCTCGTTCGCGCAAACAGCCTCGCCGCCCTGGAAAACGTGGCACTCTGGCACGAACGGGACATCAGCCACTCGTCGGTCGAGCGGGTCATCATGCCGGACAGCACGATCCTCGTGGACTACATGCTCGTGCGTCTCACCGACATGCTCGAGCATCTGCTCGTCTATCCCACCCGCATGAGGCAGAACCTCGAGCTCTCCGGGGGGCTGATCTACTCCCAGCGTCTCCTGCTCGCCTTGGTTGACGCAGGGGCTCAGCGCAAGGACGCCTACGAAAGCGTACAACGGAATGCCATGCAGGCATGGCAGGAGGGCTGCGGGTTTCAGGACCTCGTCCTCAAGGACCCGCTGGTCACGAAGTTCCTGTCTGCGGATCAGATCAGGGCCTGTTTCGATCCAAAGCAGTATCTCGCACACCTCGACGAGCTCTACGCGCGCGTGTTCGGACATCCCAGGGGAGGAGCGACCGCGGGCCGGGCCGGCAGCCGCCGGGGCCGGAGCACTGTCACCAAGAAAGGAACCCGCTCGCGCCGCAGACGCAAGGGTATATAAGACCAGCCTCAAGTTCGTCGTCATGATCCTGGCGCTCCTCTATCTGCTCGCGGGCGTTGCGAGCGCAATGGAGTTGCGCCAGCGCGAGGAGTTCCTCATCCTGTGGTCACTCTTCGCGGGCCTGTGGTTTTTTCTCGCGATCAGCATCTGGCGGCTGAGCCGGATCGCGCGGACGGTCTCCGTGACGTTCTTGTGGGTGATCATCCTGATCGGGACTCTGGGCGCCTTGCACCCGCACTACTTCCCGGAGCTCAAGCCGGCGTTCGACTATCCCGGCTTGCAGAATCAGCCGGAAATTCTCTTGGTGCCGGCTCTCCTGAGCTTGTGGGCGGTGCGTATCCTGGGGAAAAACAAGAGGGAGTTTCGGTGACGGTCGAGGTGCAGAAGACAGCGCTGCTCTACGAGGGCAAGGCGAAGAAGGTCTTCGCGACCGACCGGCCCGGCGTTGTCGTCCAGGAATTCAAGGACGACGCCACCGCCTTCAACGCGCAGAAGCGCGGCACGATCGTGAACAAGGGCGTGGTGAACAACAAGGTTGCGGAGCGGCTCTTCACATTGCTGGAGAAGTCGGGCATCGAGACGCATTTTCTCAGGCGGCTGAACGAGCGCGACATGGTGGTCCGGGAGGTTGCGATCGTGCCGCTCGAGGTCGTGGTCAGGAACCGCGTCGCCGGGAGCCTGGCGAAGCGACTCGGGCTCGAGGAGGGAGCCGAGATCGTGCCGCCGGTGCAGGAGTTCTATTACAAGAGCGACGCCCTCGGGGATCCGTTGATCACCGAGGATCACGTTCGCCTGCTCGGGGTCGCCGATGCGGACACGGTCGCGCAGATCCGAAAGACGGCCTTGAGGGTCAACGAGGTGCTCCAGCCGTTTTTCGGCGAGCGGGGGATGATCCTGGTGGACTTCAAGCTGGAGTTCGGGCTTGCCGGGGGGCGGCTGCTGTTGGCGGATGAGATTTCGCCGGATACGTGTCGGTTCTGGGATCAGCAGAGTGGGGAGTCGATGGACAAGGATCGATTTCGAAAGGATATGGGTCGGATCGAGGAGGCGTATCAGGAGGTGCTGCGTAGAGTATGCGGATGATTTCTGGCTCGGCCGAGCAGTGCGGCCCGCGGGTCCTGTCACGGCGCCAGCCCAGCCGTGCTCGCTCCACCCGCCTTCGCTGCAGCTCCCTGGGCAACCCCGCCGGCCGGTCCGGTGCGGCCTCGGCGAAGGCGGGTCCCGCCCGCTGCGCGCGGCCGGGCGCCCGTCGCCGCGCCACCCGCGGTTTCAGACCGTTCGGGCCAAGAGATTGTCTCAAGCTGCGACGACATTTCGCGTCTGCTTGCCAAGTGCGGGGCCCGAACCTCCGCGATTCGCGACGACAGGCGTGGCCAGCACGCCCACAGTTGCACACCCGCCGACAATAGAGGTGTCCGTGTTCGCGCCTGGCGGACCTCATCCGCTCGGCAAGTCCGGTTAACAAATTTCCGTGATTCGCAGTGCAGGCTGAGGCGGGGGTTCCCCTGACATTTCATCGCTGAGTGCGATATCCTCCCGGAATCTGGGGGGAGAGGGCAGGGTGAGGGGGGCTAATGAGGTGAGGGGAACTCGTTGAAAGCGAAAATCTACATTACGTTGAAGAAGGGGATCTTGGATCCGCAGGGGAAGGCGGTAGAGCACGCCTTGGAGACGCTCGGTTTCAAGTCGGCGGCGAATGTGCGGATGGGGAAATATGTTGAGCTGGATATCAACGAGACCGCCAGGGACAAGGCTGAGGCGGCGGTGAAAGCCATGTGTGAGAAGCTATTAGCCAACACGGTGATCGAGGACTACCGCTTTGAAGTTCTGAGTGCTGAGTCCTGAGTGCTGAGGCGGAGAAAAAAGAGCCGCGCAGCATACAAGATGAAATTGGCAATCTCTCTCCCGGCAGGTTCTGTTATGCTCAGTCCTCAGTCCTCAGTCCTCAGTCCTATTTTATGAATTTCGGCGTCCTCATCTTCCCCGGCTCGAATTGCGATCATGATTGCATCCACGTGCTGTCCGACGTGCTCGAGCAGCAGGTGACGCCCGTCTGGCACAAGGAGACGAGCCTGAAGGGGCTCGATGCGGTCGTGCTGCCGGGTGGATTCTCCTACGGGGACTACCTCAGGACCGGCGCGATCGCGCGCTTCTCCCCCGTCATGGAGGCGGTCAAGGACTTCGCCCGGACGGGGGGCATGGTGCTGGGGATCTGCAACGGGTTCCAGATTCTCCTGGAGGGAGGGCTGTTACCCGGGGCCATGCTGCGCAACCGCTCGCTGGCCTTCGTCTGCAAGGATGTCCATGTACGGGTGGAGAACGCCGCGACGCCCTTCACGGGCCGCTGCGAGCCCGGCCAGGTCCTGAAGATCCCCGTGGCCCATGCCGACGGGAACTACTACACGGACGAGGTCATATTGTCGCAGTTGAAGGCCTCGGCCCAGGTGGTCTTTCGCTATTGCGACCGGGACGGCCGGATCACCAAGGAGGCAAACCCAAACGGCTCACTCGACCACATCGCTGGGATCAGCAATGCTCGAGGCAATGTCTTGGGCATGATGCCGCATCCGGAGCGCTGTGCGGAGGCGATCCTCGGCAACGACGACGGGCGCCTGATCTTTCTCTCGATGTTGGATGCGCTGAAGAAAGGAAACCTCGAAACCGGGGTGGGTGTCGCTGGGTGACGAAGCAAGATGGCACGGGGGCCACGCCTGTCCTGCTCAGGGCTCCGGTTCGACCGCACAAAGGCTCGCATCGCCGGTGGCTCCGGGACGTTGCAACCACAGAGCCATGGGAACGCGAGACGTTGATGCCGACGGCCTCACATGAATGACACGATCACAAAGGAACTGGTTGCCCAGCATGGGCTGAGCGAGGACGAGTACAAGAAGATCGTCGAGGTGCTCGGACGCGAGCCGAATCTGGTCGAGCTGGGGATGTTTTCCGTCATGTGGAGCGAGCACTGCTCCTACAAGAGCTCGCGCGTGCATCTCAAGAAATTGCCCACGACGGGGCCCCGCGTGGTGCAGGGGCCGGGGGAGAATGCCGGGGCGGTGGATATCGGTGACGGCCTCGTCGCCGTCTTCAAGATCGAATCCCATAACCATCCCTCGTTCATCGAGCCCTATCAAGGTGCCGCGACGGGTGTCGGCGGCATCCTGCGGGATATCTTCACCATGGGGGCGCGTCCGATTGCGCTGCTGGATTCGTTACGCTTCGGGTCCTTGGATCGGCCGCTGAATCGCCACCTTTTCAAAGGCGTCGTGGCGGGTATTGCGGGGTACGGGAACTGCATGGGAGTCCCGACCGTGGGGGGGGAGGTCGTCTTCAACGACATCTACGACAAGAATCCCCTCGTGAACGTCTTCTGCCTTGGGATCGCCGAAAAGAAGAAGCTGTTTCGCGGCCTCGCGACCGGTGTCGGGAACCCCGTGATCTATGTCGGATCGAAGACCGGACGTGACGGGATCCACGGCGCGACGATGGCGTCCGACGCCTTCGACGACGAGTCGGCAGCCAAGCGCCCGACCGTCCAGGTGGGGGATCCCTTCACCGAGAAGCTGCTGCTCGAGGCCTGTCTGGAGCTCATGGAGCAGGATCTCCTCATCGGCATCCAAGATATGGGCGCGGCCGGCCTGACCAGCTCCTCCTGCGAGATGGCGTCCCGATCCGGGACGGGAATCGAGCTGGATCTCACTCCGGTGCCCCGACGCGAGGAGGGCATGACCCCCTACGAGGTGCTCTTGTCGGAGTCGCAGGAGCGCATGCTCATGGTCGCCAAACGTGGGCGTGAGGAAGACGTGCTGGCGATCTGCCGGAAATGGGATCTCGATGCCGCCATCGTCGGGCAGGTCACGGGCGACGGCCTCCTGCGGGTACGAGATCAGGGCGTCGTCGTGGCGGAAGTGCCGGCCCGCGCCCTCGCGGAGGATGCGCCTCGCTACGAGCGCCCCGACGCGCCGCCCGCCTTTCAGGAGCATCTCCAGGCGCTCAATCTCGATATGCTGCGCGACGTGAAGGACCCGACGCAGGACCTGCTCGCGCTGCTCGAGTCGCCGACCATCGCGGACAAATCGTGGGTGTATCAGCAGTACGACCACATGGTGCGCACGAACAGCCTGGTACGCCCGGGCTCGGACGCAGCGGTGGTGAGGATCAAGGGGACCAACAAGGCCCTGGCCCTCACGACGGACGGCAACGGGCTGTACTGCCTGCTCAATCCCTACGTGGGCGGGACCATCGCCGTCGCCGAGGCGGCGCGGAACCTCATCTGCTCCGGCGCGGAGCCCGTCGGCATGACGAATTGCCTGAACTTCGGCAACCCGGAGCGTCCCGAGATCATGTGGCAATTCAGCCTGTGCATCGAAGGCATGAAGGACGCCTGCCAGGCGCTCGGGATTCCGGTGGTCAGCGGAAACGTCAGCTTGTATAACGAGACGAACGGGCTCTCCATTTATCCGACGCCCGTCATCGGCATGGTGGGGCTGATCGAATCGCATGATCAGGTCACGACCTCGTGGTTCATGCATGAAGGCGACGAGATCCTTCTCGTCGGCACCACCGGCGAGGACCTCGGCGGAACCGAATATCTGCGCGTGGTCCACTCGCGCGAGCAGGGCTCCCCGCCGCTGCTCGATTTGGAGCGCGAGAAGGCGGTGGAGGCGTTCGTCCTGACGGTGATCCGCAACGAGTTGGTATCCTCCGCTCACGACTGTGCGGATGGCGGCCTGGCGGTCGCCCTCGCGGAGTGTTGTCTGGCAGGGAGCGGAGACGCGACAGGCGCTGTGGTACAATTGGCGGCGGACGGCTTACGACGCGACGCCGTGCTGTTCGGTGAAAGCCAATCGAGGATCATCCTCTCGGCTCGTCCCAAGGACCGGGCCCGGATCCTCCAGCTTGCCGCAGAGGCCCGTGTTCCCATCGCGGTGATTGGTACGGTCGGGGGAGACCGGCTCGTGGCAGAGGTGGCGGCGGATCGCTGGGGACCCGCGTGCCGGATCGATATTGATCTCAAAACCATGGCCGATCGCTGGAACAATGGACTCAAACGAAGTCTGGGTGAGCGGTAAGGGGTCAATGGACGATAAATTTCACGACGAATGCGCGGTGTTCGGCATTTTCGGCCATCGGGAGGCTGCGAACCTTACCTACCTGGGCCTCTACGCGCTGCAGCACCGGGGGCAGGAGGGGTCGGGCATCGTATCCGGTGACGGCGACCTCATGTATGCCGAAAAGGGCATGGGGCTGGTCGCCGACATCTACACCAAGAGCGCGCTGAAACGATTGCCCGGCTACATGGCGATCGGGCACAACCGCTATTCGACCGCGGGGAGCAGCACGCACAAGAACGTCCAGCCCTTGACGGTGAATTTCGCCCTCGGGAACCTCGCGCTCGCGCACAACGGCAATCTGATCAACGCCACGATGCTGCGGAACGAGCTCGAGGCCTACGGCGCCATTTTCCAGTCGTCCTCGGACAGCGAGGTAATCATCCATTTGATCGCCCACTCGCGTGCGGACACGCTCCTGGGGCGGGTGATCGACTCCCTCACGCAGGTCCGCGGGGCCTTCTCGATCGTGCTGCTCACCGATCAGGGCCTCATGGCGGCGAAGGATCCCCACGGATTGCGCCCGCTCTGCCTGGGTCGGTTACGCGACAGCTGGCTGGTTGCCTCGGAGACCTGTGCGTTCGACCTGATCGGCGCCGATTATGTCCGGGAGATCGAGCCGGGGGAGCTGGTCGTCCTGAACGAGCAGGGCGTCACCTCGTATCATCCCTTCCCCAAGGCGCCCCCGGCCATGTGTGTCTTCGAGTATGTCTATTTCGCCCGTCCGGACAGCCGGATCTTCGGGGCCAACGCCGTCTATTCGACCCGCAAGGCGCTCGGGAAGCAACTGGCGAAGGAGGCTCCCGTCCAGGCGGACATGGTAATCCCGGTGCCGGACTCCGGCGTCGCGGCGGCGCTTGGCTTCGCGGAGGGGTCCGGGCTGCCGTTCGAGCACGGATTGATCCGCAACCACTACGTCGGGAGAACCTTCATCGAGCCGGAGCAATCGATCCGTCACTTCGGCGTCAAAATCAAGCTGAACGCGTTGCCGGAAGTGCTGGCCGGGAAGCGGGTTGTGGTTGTCGATGACTCGATCGTGCGGGGCACGACCAGCCGCAAGATCGTCAAGATGATTCGGCAGGCCGGGGCGAAGGAAGTACACATGCGGATCAGCTCGCCCCCCATCGTCTCTCCGTGTTTCTATGGGATCGATACCCCGACCAAGCGGGAGCTCATCGGGTCCAGTCACAGCATTCACGAAATCAAGAAGTACATCACGGCGGACAGCCTGTCCTTTCTCACGTTGGAAGGGATGCTCAACGCCGCGCCGGGGTCCCCGCACCAGTACTGCAATGCTTGCTTCACCGAGCGCTATCCGATTCCCTTCACCAAGGCCGAGGAGCTCCAGCTCGGTCTCTTCGAACCCTCGCTTTGACCCGGTTGCTCATCAAAATTTCGCCGTGCTAGGATACCCTCGCGGTTGGTCCGTGAACCCACCACTGTTCCACCCGCCTTCGCTAAAGCTACGGCGGGCAGGCCAGCCGGCTTGTCCCCTGACTTGTCCCCCGGAGCTTTAGCGAAGGGGGAAGCCTTGGCGAAGGCGGGCTGCTTCGGCGGGTTCCGCCGAAGCTCTTATACGTGCCACGGCTGCCTGGCCTTCGTAGCCGGTGCTTTTCCGGCGGAGAAGGCTGAAGCCGTGGGGCTCTATCCGAAGGAGGCTGCCATGACACGCATGATTGGCTCGCTCGCACTCTCCGTTCTCTGCCTGGCCGTGGTTGGAGCGGCGTCGGCGAGAAGCTTTTTCAAGATCGGGGAGCCGGCACCGAGTTTCACGCTGACTTCGATCAAGGGTGAGACGGTGTCGATGCAGGACCTGAGGGGCAAGGTCGTCGTCCTCGGTCTGTTCCACATTTGCGAGCCCTGCCTCATGCAGGGCAGCAACCTGCAGAAGGTCTATGAGGCGACCAAGGGCAGGAACGTCGCCGTCGTGGGGGTCAATTCGTCCGGTGACTCCCGCGAGGACGTCATCGAGTTCCTCGGTACGTTTCCCGTCCGGGTCACCTATCCCTATCTGCTCGATCCCGACAAGAAGACCGACAAGCTCTACGGTGGTGGCCGGTTCATACCCAACGTCTACATCATCGACCAGCGAGGCGTGATTCGATGGCAGCGCGTGGGAAACATGGACCTGGCCGGACCACAGGTGATCATCGCGGAGATCGATAGGCTGCTGGCAGCTGACAGAATGTGAAGTAAAAAGGAAAAATGAAAAATTAAAAAGGGCCGGAGGGAGCTGCTTCCGAACGGATTTACATGTGCCGGTGGAGTGGCGTGTAGGGAAAGGCGGGGACGATGGATGAGATGGAGGCTGGAAAACAGAAGTTTGCGGAATTGGTCAAGGGGATCGACGCGAACGTGGACATGGTGATTCCCACCACCCCCTCAAACAACGTGTTCCTGATCTCGCTGACCAAGGGTGCCAATCGCAAGTTTCTGACCGTCAATGAGGACGACATCTTGGATTTGCCCAACGAGTCCGATGTCGAGGCTTCGGTCACAAAGTTGGTCAAAGATGCCATTGCGGGTCTCTAACGCAACCGCCGACGAGGAGATCTCATGAAGCAAATCATGCCCCGCATCTGGCAGTGGTCGCGATTCTCGGAGGAAAAGAACATCGACTTCAACGGTCTCCTGCTCGCCGTGGGCGAGCACCGCATCGTCGTCGATCCGCCCCCGATTGCCGCGGAGGACCTGGCGGAGTGCCGGAGCGGCGGCGCGATCGACTATATCGTCGTCACGAATCGGGACCACGCCCGCGACGCGGCAATGCTCAAGAAGGAGCTGGACTGTCAGGTCTTCGTTCCCGAAGCGGACGCGGCTGAGATGGACGTGCCGGCCGACAAGAAGTACAAGGACGGGGAGCTCCTGCCCGGGGGCATCTGGGCCATTCATCTCAAGGATCAGAAGTCGCCCGGGGAATCCGCGCTCTTCCTCCAGCAGGGGAAGGGGGTGCTCATCCTGGGGGACGCGCTCCTCGGCAAGCCGGCCGGGTCGCTCTCCATGCTCCCCCCCGAAAAATACGCCGACGCCGCAAAGGCGCGGGAAGGTCTGCACCGACTCCTCAAGTACAATTTTGACGCCATCCTCGTTGGCGACGGCGTCTCCATCATGACCGGTGCCAAGGGGGCTCTCGAGCGCGCTCTCCAAGCCTGATCTCCCATGCTGTCCTCAACCTCCGAACGGCTCAACCAGAAAGGAAACGAACACTTTGCGCGGGGTGCTTACACGGATGCCCACCGGTGTTACACGCAGGCCTTGGAGCACGATCGGGTCAGCGGTGACAGGCGGGCCCTCGTCACGACCCTCGGGAATCTCGGCAACATCTGTGCGGTCAGTGGCCGGCGGGCCCAGGCGGAAGCCTACTACGGGGAAGTGTTGGCGCTGCAAAAGGAGCTCGGGGACGCGCGCGGCATCGGGACGACGCTGGCCAACCTGGGCAACCTCCGGGCGGATGCCGCAGAGTGGGAGCGTGCCAGGGCCTATTACCTCGAGGCGCTCGATCTCATGCAGCGGAACGACGATCAACCGTCGCTGGCCGTCCTGTATTCCGACCTGGGATTCGTGGCGCGAGAGACCGGGGACTACGAGGTCGCGAGGCGGTACTACGAGCAGTCGGTGACCTTGATGCGTCGAACCGGGAACGGCGGCGGGATGGCCGATGGCTGGCGCATGCTCGCCCGCACCTACGTGATGGAGAATCGGTGCATGGAGGCCTTGGCCTGTTGCCGGACGAGCCTGGCGATCGCCGAGCGGCTTCGAGATGAGTTGCGCATGGCCGGAGCCTGGTACGTCATGGCCGACTGTGCCGAGAAACAGGGACAGGTCCGGGACGCCGTGGCCCTCTTGAAGAAGGTGGTGCGGGTTGATCGGCACTATCATCTGCCGAAGCTGGAAGAGAACACGGCACGGCTCGAATCGTTGAGGGCGTCTCTCCAGGGCGACAGCGACGGCGCGGATGCCGGGCGAACGGCGAGGCGGCGTCGACGGAGCGCGTCATGACCGAGCGTCCTGTCACGTGGGAGGATGTCCGCGCGGAGCTGTGTCGCCAGGAGCCGACGCTGTACGAGCTCGAGCCGGGCGGCGCCCTGGGCCTGGCCCTGGACGACGAAGACTGGATCCTCGAGCTGACGCCGGATGGCCGGCTCATCTGCCAAACCGGGATGGACATGGAGGATATCCAGAGCCTGCTGTCCGACGGAACCCCGGAGGAGCTCGGCACAGACGAGCTGGCCAAGCAGGCCAAATACTACATCCAACCCGCGGTGTCCAAGTATCGCGAGGCGCTCGTCAAAGCCGGGTTCGAGGAAGCTTCTGAGATGACCGACCAGTATGTGGCGGCGACGTTTCATCGAAACGTGGATTTTCATCAGCTCGACGAGGTCCTGGCCAAGATTCAGTGGTGCAAGCGGCAGTTCAAGAAATCGTGAGACGGCAGGCACCGGGGAAGAACGTTCCAGGTCCCCGTCTGGGCACTCATCTTTTCGTCATACCTGCGAAAGCAGGAATCCAGGCTTCGCCAAGAAAGATGGATGCCTGCTTCCGCGGGCATGACAGAAAAAGAACTCGATGTACGACCGATCCCTGGAACTTGGAACGTGAAACGTGGAGCCCCTTGTGGCCAGATTTTCTCCTTGATCAGATGTTGAGTCTCCTCGTGGTTCCGGCTCACACCTCTTTTTATTCCGAGAAGCTCTGCCAGTGACGAACCGCCGCGGCATCCGCACGTTCGATGAGTTCCGGGACGCCGTTGTCGCGTACCGCCTGCCGCGCATCATTTTGACCGCGCTGGACCTCGACCTTTTCTCGGTGATGGCCGCACGACCCTGGACGGTCGCGGCTCTGGCCGCGCGCCTGCGAACGAGCCGGCGGGGGCTGGAGATTCTCTGTCGCAATCTGGCGACGGCAGGGCTGCTCACGAAGCGGGAGTCCCGCTATCGGAACACCCGGCTCGGTCTGGGCGAGCTCAATGCGAAGAGCCCGCGGTACCGGGGCGCCTATCTGGATCTCATCCGCGGGCACTGGGACGATTGGTCCCAGCTCACCAGGTCGGTGCGACGAGGGCGCCCCGTGGAGGGCGAGGCACCGGACAACCCGGCCTACCGCCGCCGCTTCAGCTGGGCCATGCACCACCGCTCGAAGGATATCGCGCCCAAGGTGGCCGCGCAGATCGATTTACGCGGCGCCCGGTCCCTGCTCGATCTGGGTGGCGGGCCCGGCACCTATGCCCTGGCGTTTCTCGCCCTGAACCCGAACCTGCAGGCCACGGTTTGTGACAGAGGCCCCGCGCTCCAGGTCGCGCGCGAGCTCGCGCGGCAGAAGAGCTATGGCCGGCGGCTGTCCTACCTTCCGCTCGATTTCATGACGCAGTCCCTGACCGGCCGCTACGACGTGATCTGGTATTCCAACGTGCTCCACATCTACTCCCCCGCGGAGAACCAGCGGCTGTTTCGGCGGCTGGCTCGGCACCTGACTCCCGGCGGACGGCTGCTCATCCAGGATGCCTTCACCACGGATCGCGAAGGACTCGCGCCGGCGGAGACCAATCTCTTCGCGGTCACCATGTTGCTCTTCACGAAAACCGGCAACACCTACGGCCTGGCGGAGACGACGCGCTGGCTGAAGGCTGCGGGTTTTCCAACCGTTCGCCGGATCACGCTGCGAAGCGGGACGGAAGATTGGGAGGGAGCCCTGCTGGACGCCCGGCGGCCACGGTCACGGTGAGGGCCGATCTCGCGCGTCCAGGAACCCGCGACCGCCGAGCAGGATCAGCAGGAAGTTCAGGAGGCCCGTGACGCCGCTCGCGGCGAGGACGGCGGATTGGCCGGGCCCGCGCGTCAACTCCTGGACGACCGTGGAGAGGTCGAGCGCCAGCCCGACGGTGCCGTACATCACTGCCGCCATCAAGGCCCATCGTTGCCCGCTCAGGAGCGCCGCGACGAGAACCAGCGGGATCCCGTACAAGAAACCCAGCCACCCATAGGACAACGAGCCCCGCGCACGCTCCAGGTCGTCCGGCGTGGCCCATGACGAAAGGGCAGCGACCGCGACCAGCCCGACCAGGATCGCCGTGACCTGGGAGGAAACCTGCATGCGCGGGACTGTACAGAAGGCCTCCCTTCGAGGCAACCCTCCTTCAAGTACCGCGGCCTGCGTGGTACCCTGCGACATGGACGCAAGGCGCATGGACGACCGGACGACCGGCAAGACATGTGAGCGGGTCGTGATCTACGACGGCGAGTGCCGGATGTGCGTGACGGCCAAGGAGGGCCTCGAGCGGATGGGCGGGGGCGACCGGGCGCGGTTCATCCCGTACCAGAGCGAGGAGGCCGTCGGTCGCCTGGGGTCGCGCTACAAGCCGGGGCGGCCCGATGTCGCGTACCTCGTGGAACCCAACGGGACCATCCGTCCGGGCCTCGACGCCTTTCTCCCGCTCCTGCCGGGACTGCCCGGCGGGCGCCTCCTGCTGGCACTCATGCGGATCCCCCTTGTGCGCCCGCTCGCCGAATGGGCCTATGGCATCGTGGCGCGGCATCGCTACGCGTGGTTCGGCACCGTGAAGCGGGGGGACGGGGGCGGGGAAAGGGCGTGATGGGGAGCGGGGGAGCTACGTCCGGCGGGCCGTCAGCCTGGCGTTCAGGTCCTGCGTCCAGCGCTTCTGGAAGACGTCGTACGGCATCATGAGCTTCGTGTGAATCGCGCCGGAAATGGTATGGCCTGATTTCAGGAGATCCAGGATCTCTTGCACCCTCGCCATGCCGAATCGCTTGATCATGTAGCGCGTCGCCGAGTTCGCTTCCAGGTAGGCGAGCGAGGCGGCCTCCATGGGGAGCGCGCCCCACCCCTTTTCGAGCGCGGAGAGGGGCATGAGCCTGAGGTCGCCCCCTCGCGCGAGCTGATCCAGGTCCGACCAGGAATCCCCCGCCAGCTGCATGGCCAACCCTTCGTTCAGCCACGTGGGCACCGCATCGATCTCCAGACCCATCCGCTCGTGGAGCAGCGCGTGCACGAACTCGTGTCGCAACACCCGCTTCAGCCACGCGCGATCGGTCAGCGCGCCCTGGGTGGGAATCTTGATGCGGCCCAGCACGCGATCGTAGAGCGCATCGGCCCAGGCCGGCGTTCCCTCGACACCCTGGAATTTCTCCTGCGTCAGGAGGATCACGTGGATGGGTCGGGAGGGGAAATAGCCGAGCTGCTGCCCGATGTCCCGATAGGCGTCCTCGAGAATATCCAGCACCTCGTCCCAGATCGTGTAGTCCTCGGCTCCGTCGTATTTGACGACGAAGTGCGCGCTCTGTCGCGCGAGGAATTTTGTCTCCGTCCGCTCGGCGCTCTTGACCTTGGCTCGAACCATTGCCAGGTACCCCGCCAACCTCGGGTTGGTCTTGGCCAGCTCCGCGGCCCGATCGAGCTCGCGGGCCGCGCCGGCCAGGTCATCTTTGCCGTACAGCAGGTCCGCCAGGGCGATGTGGGGAAACGGATCGTCCGGGACCAGGGCGGCGAGTTTCTCCAGAAAATGCCGAGTCAACCGGGGGTCCTGCTTGTCCCAGTAGGCATGCCCCAAATTCAGATTTAGCGCGGGGTTTGTCGGGTCCAGGTCCAACCCCTTGATGTAGGACCGAATGGCGGTATCCGGTCCATGGAGCCTGCTCTGAAGGACGCCGAGGTTGTTCCACAGGACCGCCACGTACCTGCGGATTTCTGCGTTGAGCAAGGCCTCGCGCGGAAGGTTGGAGAGGTAGATTTCCGCATCCTTGTCGAGCTCCTGCTCGATCATGGAGCGAATGGTCAGGAGCGTGCCGGCCTGCTCCGTCACGGGAGGCTCGGCGGTTTCCACGGCCTGCGCATCGCTGAGCTGCGGGAGCGGCGCCGTGGGCGCACCGGCAGGGGAAGTGAGGGATGGAGGCGCCTCGAGGGGCAACGGGGGAGCCACCGGAGATGAGGACACGGCGGACATGATCCCCGGGTCGCCCCCCTCCGGCGCAGGGCCGCTCTTGCTGAACCAGCCGTGATAGCCGATCAGCAGGATGAGGAGGAGGCCCAGAAAGATGATGGAATTGCCGATGTCGCGACGACGACCAGACATAACTTGCCTGTAGCGGGTGGACCTACCGCAAAAAGTGTACCACCAACGTAGGGATTGTCCAGGTCGGGAAATCGCCCGGGAAGCGGCGTGCGGGTCAGGGGTCGGCCGGGCCTGCCGGCCGGTACCGTTCGTCGAGCGAATAGTACGCGTCGAGGTCGATGATCCGATGAAACTGCTCGAACGTCAGCAGTTGGTCCACCGCCGACCGGGTCGTCCCGGCCTGGCGCAGGAGCGTGAACATGTCCTGCATCGCGCGGGCAGAGGCGTAGAGGGCGGTCAGGGGGCAGACGGCGAGCTGGAAGCCGAGGTCTCGCAACTCCTCCTTCGTGAGCAAGGGCGTCACCCCGCCCTCCAGCATGTTCGCCACGAGCGGTGGGGGAAGCTCCTTGGCGATGCGGCGCAGCTCCTCCGTGCTGGTCGGCGCCTCGACGAACAAGGCGTCGGCGCCGGCGTCCTTGTAGATACGACAGCGCTTGATCGCCTCGTCCAACCCGAGGACCTGCCGCGCATCGGTCCGGGCCACGAGAAAGAAATCCCGATCCCGTCGCGCATCGACGGCTGCCCGCAGCTTCTGGGCCTGCTCCTCCACCGGGATCACCCGTTTGCCGCGCATGTGGCCGCACCGCTTGGGCCAGACCTGGTCCTCCAGGAACAGGCCGGCGGCACCGGCCTCGATGAGCTCATGGACGGTTCGCATGACGTTCAGCGCGTTGCCGTACCCGGTATCCGCGTCAATGATCACCGGAATGCGCACGGCGCCGCAGACCCGTTTGGCGACCCCGACCATCTCCGTCTGTGTGAGGAAGCCGAAATCGGGCAGTCCCAAGTGCGAGGCTGCCACGCTGTAGCCGGAGATGAATGTGAGCGGGAATCCGGCCTTCTCGACGAGCTTCGCACCCAGCGCGTCGTAGACGCCGGGAAAGACCAGCGTCCCTTCCTCCTCGAGGAGCCGATGGATGCGTGTAGAGGGCGCCACAAGATACTCCCGGGTCGCTGACGGTCGACGGGCGGTATTGTAGAGACGGAGCGGGAGCGGGTCAATCGGGGGGACGGCATGGGGACGGCCCCTCACATCTGCTTATGCCGGGGGTCGTCTTTCAGTTGCTCCATGTCCCGCGATCCCCCTCTCCCCCAGCGGGGGAGAGGGCTGGGGTGAGGGGGAGAAGGCAGGTGCGGTTTTCAACTTCTTGCTACGGATCACAAGTGCGGCGCGCCGCATCTGACAAAACGTCCTGGAGGAACACCAGTGCGTCACGGTAGATGCCGGGACATTTGCTTTCGCGAGGACCGGCCACGTTGAGCACGGCAATGCGATGGTCCTCGAGCCAGGCGCGGACGGGCTCGTCGCTCCGGGGCTGGTCCAGGTCGAGGACCAAACAGGGTTTCGCGAGCCGGCGCGCGAGCTCGACCGTGAAGGCGGTGCCCTGCGTCAGATCACCGCGTGTGAGCACCAGCGTGCCGTCGGCGTCGCGGACATTCCATTCCGTCCGTTGGGCGTAGTCCTCCGCGGGAGTTTCCCCGAGCGGGTAGCCGGGATCGATGGGCCCATCTTCGGCCCGGCGCCCGCGTGGGCACCAGCCGCCGCAGGGGAGGGCGAGCGCGCGTGCGGCGTCGAGCGCCGCCCGATCGACACCGCTTTGCCCGCCGCTGATGATTTTCTTGAGCGTCACGGTTCCAGGAGGTGGTGGAGTGCTGGCGCGCGAAGATGCCACAGTCGTCGCCCGAGCGCAAGGATCGGCGGAGCACAGAGGCCGCGAGTCCGGCTCGCGAGCGCCGTTGTCCGGTCCTCGCCCCTGTGCTACCATCCAGCGGTGTTTCCGCCCGGCCGCGGCTCCGCTCCGGCCGTCAACCCGGACGGAGCCTCGTCCCGCGTGCCGTATGCCATGGCGGAAGCGCTCCACCACATCGTCCAGATTCTCTCGCCGCCCATCGAAGCCGCCGCCGGCGGGACGCCCCCGCCCGGCGCTGCGGACGGCCTGAGGGACTTCGTCACTCGCCAGATTCTCGAGACGCTCACGAGCAAAATATTCACGCCCAGGGTGGAAACGGATCTTTTGGCGCTCCGGCAGGTGTTCGTGGACTACGGCGACGCCTTGTCCCGGCGGGAGCGCACGAAGCGGCTCGCCCAGGCACGGGCGATTCTCGGCCGGCTGAAGTCCGAGACCGGTCCCGAGGCGAAGCCTTCGCCAGTCCCCCCGCGCCCTGCGCCCCGTGCCCACGACCTGTGGGACCTCCCCATC
>JBFKNO010000009.1:0-22687 GCA_041629275.1 Nitrospiraceae bacterium | reverse complement strand
CTACGGCAGCGGCAATCATTGCCAAGCGCTCGGCGCGTCGTTCGGTCTCGAAAACATGGCGATCACGATGTGGGACCATCTCATTCCCGGCCTGACGGCGCTCAAAGCGAAGCGGTACCCGAAGATGGACATGACCTATTTCACGTTCCATCGCGAACTCGAGTCGACCCACGAGGATGCGATGGAGAAGGCCGTGGAGGTGATGGACGGAAAGTCAGGCGGGCAGGGACGCATGTCCCAGCAGCAGCGCCAGGACTTTCGCGCAGGGGTCAAGAAGGTCCTGGACTATCTCGAGGGCTTCTGGATGGGGTTGGACACCGTCCACGCCAGCCGGTGATGCTTCGACGCCGGGAAAGCGAGCGCAGGCGTTTGCTGCGATTTTCGAATTCAGCCTTCATGTGTGTTGCGGCCCGCGATCTCGTGCTAAGATAGGGCCTCCCGGAGCCTTCATGCCTGAGTTCCCACGCTACCTGGAAGCCCTCAAAGATCGGTACCGCCTGAGCAGTGACTACGCCCTGGCCAAGAAGCTGGGCATCGCGCAACCCGAGGCCAATCTCATCCGTCGCGGGATCAAAGTTCCCAAACCCGAGCTGTGCATCAAGATCGCCAAGCTCTTGGACCGCAATCCGGTCGAGCTCCTCCTCGTCGCTCAGCGCGACAAGGCGCCGGCCAGGGCGAAAGAGTACTGGACCCTCGCGCTGACGGCGATCGACGTCATGCTGCACGTCCCCAAAAAACCCCGCTATCTGCCGCGAAAGGTCGAGGAGATCGGGCGCGAGTTGCGCCAGCTCGAGTCACAGACACTGACCTATGAGGGTGCCTCCGCAAACGCCGAGGCGGTGCGGTTGATGGAGATGGCCGAGTCGTCGGTCGACGCCATCATGGAGCGCTGGAACATTTGGAAGAAGGGGGAGGCGCTCTATCCGAATTACCTGCTGGCCAACCAGGCGGCCGCGCGGCGTGGGGTCCAGATCCGGCGTCTGCTCATCCTGCCGCGGGCGCACATGCAGGATCTGGCCCTGGTCGACGAGGCCGCCGATGTCATGGATGACCAGGCGCGGGCAGGCATCAAGATCTATTTCGCCTTTCGCGAGGCCGTCGCCCGGTCGGCCGCGTTTCAGCGGCTCGAGGAGGATTTTCGAAAATACGGCGCGGCCGAGGATATCAACGCCGCGATGTTCGACGGGGAGATATTGATTTTTTCCCGGGCCTACAGTGACGTGCCGCTCGGTGTCGTCGGCACACCGATCCCGATCACCATGATCAACCGACTCGAGATCGTCTGGAGACCGGACGTGATTCGGGACTTGAACCCTGCGCCCCTCTTCGACATGACGCGGTACGTGTTCGAGTACGAGGGCTCCAAAGCCTTCCGCTCGGAGCTGGACAAGTTTTTGGCGGGAACGGAGGAGGCGAAGCCGTGAGGTTTCCCTCGGAGCCCTTCAGAATCAAGGTCGTGGAGCCCATCCGCCGGACGACGCGGGAGGAGCGCCTGCGCTTGCTCCGGGAGGCCGGGTACAACCTCTTCAAGGTGCCGGCGGACGGCGTCTACGTGGACCTCCTGACGGACAGCGGCACGTCGGCAATGAGCGATGATCAGTGGGCCGGGCTCATGCTGGGCGACGAATCCTACGCCGGCAGCAAGAACTTCTTTCATCTCGAGGAAACCGTGCGGTCGATCTTCGGATACCGTCACGTCATTCCAACGCACCAGGGCCGGATGGCGGAGAATCTCCTGTTCTCCACGGTCGTGAAGCCGGGCATGTGCGTGCCCAACAATATTCACTTCGACACGACCCGGGCCAACGTGGAGCATCAGGGCGCCCGCGCCCTCGACCTCGTCATCAAGGAGGCCTACGACCCGCGCTGCGAGTTGCCGTTCAAGGGGGACATGGACCTCGTCCGTCTGGAGGAGACGATCAATCGGGTCGGGCGGGAGCAGATCCCGCTGGTCATGGTGACCATCACCAACAACAGCGGCGGCGGGCAGCCCGTCTCGATGCGCAATATTCGCGACACGCGGGCGCTCGTGCAGCGCTACGGCATCCCGTTGTTCTTCGACGCCTGTCGGTTTGCCGAGAATTGCTACTTCATCAAGGAACGCGAGGCGGGGTATGCGGAGACCTCCATTCTGGACATTGCGCGCGAGCTGTTCGGCCAAGGCGACGGGTGCACCATGTCGGCCAAGAAGGACGGTCTTGTGAACATCGGCGGCTTTCTCAGCCTCAATGAGGACGCATGGGCGCAGGACATCACCAACATGCTGATCCTCGTCGAGGGGTTTCCGACTTACGGCGGGCTGGCGGGACGGGACCTGGAGGCGATGGCCCGTGGGCTCCGGGAGGTGCTGGACGAGGAATATCTACGGTTCAGGATCGGTCAGGTTCGCTACCTCGGGGAGCTGCTCGACGCGGCGGGTGTACCGATCCTGAAGCCGATCGGCGGGCACGCCGTCTATCTCAATGCGAAAGATTTTCTGCCGCACATTTCGCCTGATCAGTTTCCCGCCCAAGCCCTGACGGTGGCGCTCTACCGCGAGTACGGAATCCGGGGGGTCGAAATCGGGACCGTGATGTTCGGCACCCGGGATCCGAAGACGGGGCAGACTCGCCATCCCGAGCTTGAAATGGTCCGCCTGGCCATCCCGCGCCGGGTCTACACGAATATGCAGATCACCTATGTCGCGGAGTCCATCGTGGAGCTGCACCGGCGACGCGACGAGATCCGCGGGCTTCGCATGACCTACGAGGCTCCGGTTCTCCGGCACTTTACCGCTCAGTTCGAAGAGCTGGGTGGGGTCAGCTGAAAGAGCCGGTGGGCTCGAGACGCGATGGCGCCGCCAAGACCTTGACCCCCGCCATCCACAGGGTGCCTTCCTCCTCAGTCACCAGCGGCTTCGTCCATCGCACCTCGACCACATGCAGCGCGGGCGGGCCTCCTGCCAACGCCGGGGCCAGGACTTCAAAGATCTGATGGACCTGTGCCGGCTGGGGCAGGAGCAGCAGCATGCCGTGGTCGCTCACGTTGACCGAGAGCGCGCAGCCCTCATGCAGCATCACGGGCGCTCCCTCGTGAGACTCGGTCATCTCGTACCGGCAGGGGTGGATGAGGAGCATACGCTCTGCACGTCGCGTTAGCTGTGTCTGCGTTGGGCCCATGGAAAAGTCCTACCTCCCGTTTCCTGCTCCTGCGGGCTCCTTTAGGTACGGGGTCCTAACAGAGCCCGACCCCCATAGTCAAGCGAAAAACACAACATACTGTAGTTGTCCGTGTCGTGCCTCCGTCATATGGTGTGAAAAGACTGTGCGGAGGCTGTGGAAAAATCCCGGAAAAGGTGTTCACAAGCGCCATGTTGGCAGCCAGGTTCTCGGGCCTGATCCTGGACCACTCCCGATTCCCGCCGTGCCATGGCACTGAAAAGGATCGCGGCCAAGGGCCGCGGGGCTTCCTCGGTGGATGAAGGCCGGCCGAATTGCTCATGGCGCTTCGCGCGAGCCGCCGCGGACGAGTCGACGAACCGAATGCGTCCCCTGACGGACGCTTTGAGCGGGCCCCTGGCAAGCGCTTCGAGCAGCAGGTCTCGCATCGGGAGTTGCCGGTCCAGGCGGTCCGTCGCGGACTGAAACATCGTGTACCCGTCGCCGCCGTCGGCCAGAAAGGAATCGGTCGCCACCGAATAGGTCCTGGACGGATCCAAGGGCCTGTCACCGACATGGACCTCCCGGACGCGCGCGCCCGGTCGAGCGGCGAGGTCGAACGTCACCGTCAGCCCGGAGACCTGGAGGAAGCGCCCGTTGAGGCTCGGTAAGCGGCTGGCGCTGTTCTCCAGGGCCAGCCGCAGGGCCTCGCCGGAGATCGTCAAGGTCACCGACGGCGAATCGAAGGGGAGCACGCTCAGCACCCGCTTCCTGTCCACGGGACCGGGGGGAATGCTGCCGCGGATCTGCCCCGCATTCACGAGCGCGACGTCGGTGCGGTACCGGTCACGCAGGATGTCCGCCAGGAGGTTCCCCAGGTTCGTCTCCCGAGAGCGCACGCGCGCATTCTCGCCGTCGAGGTCGACCAGTGACCGGCCCAACACGGTGCCTGAGTCCGCCTGCAATCTGCGGCTGTAGGCGTCGAGCATCGCCTGCACCGTTGCATCCGCCTCGAGCGCCTCGGTGACCGGCAGATTCCGCGCCCGTGCGCGCGCCACGGTCATGCCGCCGCCTGCCCTTGGGACGAGCGTCAGGTCGAGCCTGCCGACGGTGCGTCCCTGACGATGCGTCTTGACGAAGACCGGCCCCGGGTCCGCTAGGTCGTCGACCGGGCCTGCCCTGCGCAAGGACCGGAGCCCGTCGAAGCCCTCCGTGTGCCCGCCCACGATCACGTCGATTCCGGTTTCGGCCGCGAGCAGCTCGAGATCCTCGAGCGTCTCGAGGTGCGTGATGGCGACGATGACGTCGGCGCCGTGATCGGACCTCAGCAACCGCGCAATCCGTCGTGCGGTCTCCGCGGGGTCGGTCAGCGCCAGCTGCGAGGCCACCTCACGGTTGAAGCTATCGGGGAAATTCCGGTGACCGAGGAGGCCCAGCAGGCCGACGGTGAGGTCGCCGACCGGGACGATCGCCCACCCGCGGCAGGGGAGCGCGTGCCGCGCGGACTGGAGGTTCGAACAGAGAAGCGGGAAGTCGGCCAGGTCAGCGAGCTTGCCGAGATGAGTGAGCCCGAAATCGAAGTCGTGATTCCCGGCGGCCATGGCCTGGTAGCCCATCTCGTTCATGGCCTTGATGTCGGGTTCCCCGCGGAAGAACGACGACATCGCCGATCCAATGAGGATGTCGCCGGAGTCCACCAGGAGCAGATCGCCGACCTCACGGCGAATCGAGTCGACGAGCGTCGCCCGAGCGGCCATGCCGGCCACCCGGGGCGCCCCGCGGCGTTCGATGGGAAGCGCGGTGCCGTGATGCTCGCTCGTGTGCAGGATCGTCAGGGTGCGGTGGCCTTCGTTCCCACCGGCGCTCGACCGGCCTGGCAGCAGGAGCCCGAGAAAAAGGATGACGAGCACGGAAGCGAGAACATGGCGGCTCACCCGCCTTCGCACAAAGCCCCAGCGGCCAACCCGCGTCGGAGTGTGAGGCGTCTGCTGTCCTGAACCTTGGCGAAGGAGGCCTGCTTCGGCGGGTTCCGCCGAAGTGCTTATGGTTGCCAAGGTTGTGAAGCAATGAGGCTCCATGGGCAGATTGCCTTTCCGATGAGGTCTGTCGTATGCTTTCGCTGGCTGACGAAAGGCTCGACCGCGATGATCACCAGCGATGTGCTGACAAATTACATCCGAAAAGCGCTTCCGGATGCAACCGTGTCCGTCACGGATCGGACGGGCACGATGGATCATCTCATGGTGCGGGTCGTGTCGGACGGGTTCAAAGGGAGAAATCTCTTGGATCGACACCGCATGATTTACCAAGCGTTGGACGAGCCCATGAAGGACGGGCGCATCCACGCGCTGGAGATCACCGCGGTCACCACCGAGGAGTCCTAACCTAGCCCGGTCGTGTCCGATCGGGGATGACGGAGGGTCATATGGCAGATCCTATTGAAGAGGAAATCCAGCAAGAGGTCGGCGCGCATAAGATCCTCATCTACGGCAAGGGCACGAAAGCCATGCCGATGTGCGGCTTCACGCGCGAGACGATGCAGTTTTTCGACCGATACGGCTATCCGTACGAGGTCATCGACGTGCTTCAGAACCCGGTCAAGCGGGAGGCCCTGACCCGCATGACGAACTGGCCCACCCTGCCCAAGGTCTTCATCAACGGCCAGTTCTACGGAGACACCGATGTCCTCGATCCGATGGAAA
The DNA here is from genome assembly GCA_041629275.1 of Nitrospiraceae bacterium. Lineage (GTDB taxonomy): Bacteria > Nitrospirota > Nitrospiria > Nitrospirales > Nitrospiraceae > JBFGRM01. Next base: position 16,848 of record JBFKNO010000009.1, on the reverse strand, counting down.
AAAAGGGGGAGGTCGAGCCGCTTTTGAAGGCGGCATTCGAACAGTCCTAGCCCCCTCATTTTCGCCCCGCCACCCCCCCCCTCGGAAGGCCTGACGATCCCCGGGTCCCTCCATATTGGGCTGCTATACTTTAGTGAAGTCCGTGGGCCCTGGCCCGGGCCCTGGTCCGGGATGTTCCGAGAAGAGAGGCGCTCCCACTCTTGCCGCTCGTTCATAAGTGTCTGATAGCAAACTGTTTTTCAGGCTTTGCCGGCCCCCATCTTGATGGCGGCTGGCCCGTCCGAGCCTGAGCTGACGCGCGTCCCAATTGGCTCGGCTCCCGGCTGGCCGCTCGAGCCCGAGCGGAACGGCTCGGTGCCGGCCCGGGCGGCCCGCGGCGGGGATGAGCCCGGCGCGGCGAGAGGTCGATCGAATGGCTGTGGAAGAGCTCCTCGCATCACTACAGAATATGGGCAGGGACGCCTCCCGCCTCATCTTCGAGGATGAGCTCACGGGGGTGTTCAACCGCCGCTACCTCCTCCACTATTTCGAGCAGAAGATCACGTGGGAGGGAGAGGAGCGCCAGCCGGTGTCGCTCCTCATGATGGACCTCGACCATTTCAAGCAGATCAACGACGGCCACGGGCACCTCACCGGCGATCAAGCCCTGATCCACATCGCGCGATTGATCAGAGAGGTCGCCGGTGACGCGGGCTTCCCCGTCCGCTACGCGGGCGACGAGTTCATGATCCTCTTGCCGGGCAAGCGCAAGCTGGCGGCGATGCAGGTGGGCCAAAAGCTTCTCGACCGATGCCGCCAGGAACCGCTGCCCCTCGAGGAGGGGGCGAACCCCCTCACGCTCACGCTCAGCATGGGATGCGCCTCGGCGCCCGATGATGCGCAAAGCGGTCGCGCATTGATCCAGAAAGCCGATGCGGCGCTGTATTTCGCCAAGAAGTCCGGACGGAACCGTCTCGCCAACGCGACCGAGGTGACGACGAAGGACGTGCCGCAGAAGGCGGCGCTCCAAAACCTCAAAGGCGCCACGATCGTCGGCCGGCACCAGCAGCTGGCCCAGGTCACGGAAAGCTACGACAAGTTCGTGCAAGGCGAGAGCCAGTTCATCCTGGTGGAGGGCGCGGCCGGCATGGGGCGTTCGACCTTCCTCGACACGATCTATCAAGCGCTCACGAGGAAGGAGTTCAAGCTCGTCAAGGTCAGCGGGGTGCAGCAGGAAGGCTACCGACCTTATTACCTGCTGACCACCATTATTCGGGCGTTCCTGAACCAACTGCCGGACAAGGGGGCGTCGATATTCGAGAGCCTGAGCCCGAAGGAGATGGCGTGCTTGTTTGAGGTCCTCCCCCATCTGAACGGCGTTCGCGGGGCGGAGATGGGCGAGGATGAGGCCGCGCAGCGCGAGGCCATCTTCGCCATGCTCGTGAACTTCCTGCCCCGGCTCGTCGAGTACGAGCCCATGGTCCTTCTCGTCGACGACCTCCAGTTCGTGGATCCCGGCACGCTCCTGCTGCTCCGACGCGTGATCCTGCGGCGCGAGGTCCCCCTGTTCATCTGCGGCACGGCGCTCACCGCCATGCCGGCCCAGGAGGAAAGCCAGAGGACCCCCCTCGATCAGTTCTGGGCGGACTATCACCACGAGCTGGACCTCCAGAAGGTCGCGCTGACCGCGCTCGCGGCGCCCGACATCCATCACCATCTCCGCGGGCTCTTCCCGCAGATCAACATCAGCGAGGAGTTCCAGGACAACCTGCTCCGGATCAGTCAGGGCAACCCGCTCATTCTGGGCGAGGTCGTGCGCAAGCTGGTGCTCGATCAGAAGATCACCCTGGTCGGGCAACAGTGGACCCTGCAGCCGCTCGAGGAAGGCTATCTGCCCAAATCCCTGGACGAGATCGTCAACCAGAAGATCTCGGTGCTCGATGAGGAGAGCCGCAAGCTCCTGGCCCACGCCTCCACGCTGGGGGAGGACGTGCCTGTGAGCATGTTGACCGGGAGCACCGACAAGATGGAGTCCAAGATCGAGGAATTCATCGAACGGTCGGCGGAGCTCGGATTGATCAGCTCGGACTTTCGCGAGAACGACGAGGTCATTCGGTTCCTTGGAAAGCGCGTTCGTGACATCACCTACGGCAGCATTGATGAGCAGGATCGCGAGCAGTTGCACGAGCACGTCGGGAATTATCAGGAAAGACTGTACGACCAGAAGCTCCTGCCCTCTGCCTCCTACCTGGCCTACCATTTCAAGCGGTCGGCCAACCGTGAGAAGGCGAGGCGCTACGAAGAGATCCAGGCGTCCTACAACAGCAAAGTGTTCGCCGCCGATGAGGCCGTCCACTACACCGGAGACCTGCCGGGGGACAGTCTCCCCGATGCGCCCCTCGATCCGGCGGGGTTGGCGGAAATCCCGGCCGTCATCCGTTCCTTGCTCACCGCGGTCCGTACCGTCAAGCTCTACCCGGCGGAGAGCAAGACCGTGGTCAACACGAACCTGCAGGTCATTGACGCGATCAACAAGGTGCTCGCCACGAATTCGCATCTGAAGATCGCGCAGGAAGAGAACGCGCTGCTCGTCAACGGCCAAAAGGTGGACGTCAGCGAGTACAAGACCTTTGCGGACAACTTCCTGGAGTTCCTCAGGGGCGTGGAGCTGGGCACCATCGCGTTCCAGGGCGGGCTGCACGCGGCGGAGATGCAAGCCTTTTTGGGCGCCTTTGCCCAGATCAAGCCGGCGGAAACCCTCGATCAGCAATTCTGGAAGCGGTTCGCGGTCAAGCGGCAACTCAGTCATATTTACTTGAAGCAGGTGAAATACGCCGAGCGAGGCCTGCGCGCGGATGACAGCGGCCCGGTGGTGGCGCCGCCAGCCCTCAAGCTCAAGCAGGAGGGCCTGGCCCAGCTCCACGAGATCATCCGCAGCCTCCTGAGCACCTCCAAGAACATCAAGATTTACCCGCTGAAGAGCCGGACGGTCACGACGTCCCTGGAACAGCTGATGGGGTCGTTGTCCGGATTTCTCCAGAGCCAACCTGCGCTCACGTTGTCGAAGGCGGGCAACTCGCTCCTCGTCAACGGGGACAAGGTGGATACCTCCGAATTCAAGGCCGTCGCTGACGGATTCCTGGAGTTCCTCGGCGTGATCGGGTTGAGCAGCCTGACGTTTCAGCGCGGCGTGTCGATGCAGGAGGTGGAGGGGTTCGTCGCGAAATTCCGGGATTTGCCCAGCACGGGCGTGACGCGGGCTTTCTGGAAGGAGCTGAACAAGAATCAAACCTGCTCGCGCATCCTGTTCGACGAGTACTTGTACGGGATCAAGCTCGACACACTTGGAACGGACGAGGCTGATGCCGGCCAGGAACCGGAGCTGGAGCCGGAGGTGAAGTCGGAGCCGGAAGAGGCAGTCACGCAGCCGGATCCCGGGGAATCCTTCGACACCTTCGTGGGCGCGTTTCCGGACCGCATCAATTCCTTGCTTGTCAATGGGGAGACGGACCCTATTCGGAAGATGATCGGGCGGCTGTTCAACGAGTACAAGGCGCAGGACCGCAAGTTGCGCGAGAAAGTCCTCGACGCCTGCCGGCGCGCCCTCAAATCGGCGCCTATGGGATTCAAGCAAGAATTCAGCAAGCTGCTCGCCGAGCCGCTCCTGGCGGTCGGGCCGGAGGAGAAGGATCCCAAGCTCCTCGGCGTCATGGGGGAGACCCTTCACCAGATGGCCGAGGACCTGCTCCCCTTCGCCGACTACGTGCCGGCGACGCGAATCCTCTCGCACCTGTTGAACTGGAGCCGACAATTCGAGAAGGGCAAGGACGGGCGCGCGCAAGCCCTCGCCAAGGTCATGGACCGCAAGCTGGATCCGAAGACCCAGAGCCTCCTGGTCGAGGACCTGAAGTCCGGCGAATCGGGCAAGCAACAGGTGGCCGCACAATTGCTGGGGAGCCTCGGGTCGGGGGTCCAGCCCATGTTGATCGAGGTCATCAAGCAGGAAGAGGACCTGCGCGTTCGCCAGATTGCCTCGGGGCTGCTGTCGCAGCTCGGTCCGAAGGCCGGAGAGCAACTGAAGCAGGCCCTCGTGTTGGAGGTCACGGCCCAGGGGCGTTACCGCATCCTGGAGGTGATCGACATGGTCACCCGCTCCCTCCAGGCCGAGCTGTCATTTGCGCTGGGGGATGAAAATCGCCGCGTCCGCAAGGCCGCCTTCCAGCTGGCCGAACGCCTGAACGACAAGGAGATCTGGACCCTGTTGATGAACCATACCACCAGCGAGGAGACGGGGCTGGCGATAGGGGCCATCAAATGTCTCGGCAAGCTGAAGCCGCCCGGCGCGACTGAGTGTCTGGTCTCCGTCCTGAACTCCACCAAGGAGACCGAGCGGGCCGTTGCGTGCTGCCAGACGCTCGGCCAGATCGGCGATACCGCCAGCATCGAAGCTCTGGCCCGGGTCCTGGCGGCGAAGGGGTTTCTCTTCTTCGCGAAGCGCTGGAACGCGCAGGTACGGGCGGCCGCCACCTTCGCGCTGCGGCAGATGCCCCGCTCGCGCGTGGCCCAGGTCCTCAAGTCCCTCGCGCAGGACCGCGACCCCCGCGTTCGCCAAATCGCGAAATCCTTCGCGCGCGGATAGCCTGAGGACTGAGGAAGAGGACACGCTTCCCTCTCAGTCCTCAGTCCTCATGCCTCAGCACTTCGCCTAGATTCCCCACCCTCCACTCACGTGAATATTCGTTCCGTTCACGTAGCGCGCCTCGTCCGAGAGTAGGAATCGAACCGCCGCGACCGTGTCGTGTACCTCGCCAAGGTACCCTGCGGGGATGCGCTTCGTCATGGGCGCCAGCTCCTCGGGGGGCGCGCTGCCCGAGTTGATGAACCCAGGTGAGATCGCGTTCGCGGTGATTCCGTGGGGCGCCACCAGCCTGGCCAGGGTCCTGGTCAGGATCAGCACGCCTGCTTTGGCGATGTAGTGGGCCGTGACCTCGGGTTGCGCCACCATTTGATCGGCGTTGGCCATGCTGAACGAGATGATACGCCCGTACTGCCGTGCCTTCATGCCCGGGACCACCGACCGGGCGAGGTAGAAGATCGGGTGGAGGTTGTGGTCGAACATCTCCGCCCATCCCTCCGGGGTCTCCTCGAACAGATTGACCCGATGGTAAGGACCCGCGCCGTTGATGAGCGCGTCGATTCGTCCCCACGTGCGTTCCACCTCGAGCACGACCTCCCGAGCGGCTGTCGGATCGGAGACATCACAACGACGAGCCAAGGCGGTCCCGCCCCGTGCCTCAATCGCCTTGGCCGTATCATCCGCATCCTGTTCGCTCTTGCGATAGCAGATGGCGATGCTCCATTGCCGCGCGGCAAGGTCCAGCGCGATCGCGCGGCCGATGCCGCGAGCGCCTCCCGTGATCAGTGCGACTCGTTGAGTCATGACGTACCTCTCATGTCAGATTGAGAGCTCATCAGTTGTCCGTCTCGCTCTACCCCACCTCACCTCCCCTTACCCGCCTTCGCTGAAGCTACGGCGGGCTCCGCAAAGGGGAGGCACAGGGACGGTCGACCGTCTCACTGATCCCCCTTTGGCCGCACGCGCAGACGGTTGGCCAATGTGTGAAGCACAACCGCCGTTCTCTTGCTGACCGCTTGCGTGAGGCGTGAGGCGTGAGGCGTGATGGGGCCGGAGCCCGAGCGGCTTTGTTTCCCTACCCCTGACGCCTCACCCCTTACGCCTGACGTGCATTCCTGTATGAGCGCCTGCAAATCTTCGAGCCGGTCGATGTCGCGCTGTGGCGCGAGCAAGGCGACACGAAGGTTGAGCCCTGCGGCAATCCTTTGGGTGACCGGCAGTACGTCCGAGGTGGACCACGGGACGTCCCGAAACAGCTCCGGCACGGGCCGGGTCAGCCCGATCAGATAATAGCCGCCGTCCAGCGCGGGGCCGAGGACTAGGTCGTGATCGTCCAACTGCGCCACGGCCTCGTTCAAGAGACGGGGGGACAGGGTGGGGATATCCGTGCCGACGATGAGCACGCGCCGGTACCCGCGCGCAAAGAACGTCTCGAAGGCACGGCGCATCCGCGCACCCAGATCCTCGCCCGTCTGCGTGTCGAGCCCCACGCCATGCCGCGCGCCAAGAATCTTGAAGTAGACGTGGTCGGCCGAGGGTGCGCAGCACAGGTGCCGGTCGAACGCAACGGGCGCGCCCCTCTGGGCGTCCTCGCTTCGCTCCAACACGTCCAGCACGAAGGTTCCATGCAACGTGGCCGCCTCGTCCGGCGTCAGGGGAGGGCACAGGCGGGTCTTCACCTGGCCGGGGATGGGGGCCTTGGCGAAGATGATCACGGCCGACTCAGCGGCCTTGAAGCCATGGGCCATGGGCGAGGGGCTAGGGGATGTGTCTTTCTTCCTTCGTTTTCGCCGGGCGGCGCTCACTCGTTATCACCTCGAGCCAGAATCAACCGACAGACGAGCCCAATGTGTCTCTGTAGCTGCAGCATCTCATGCTGCCTCCGAGACGCGGCACTGCAATCCGGGCGCCATGAGATGGCGCGGCTACGGCTGAGTCTCGCCTGCGCCTCACCGCACGATTCGATAATAAGTTCTCAGCTTGTGTGGACTGACCCCCGCCCAATAGAGGAATCGGAGGGTCCACATGAGCAGGATGGTTCGCAGGGGCCCGCCGGCTTCCCATCGGCGGAAGGACGTCGTGACCTGCTCCGCCAGCGTTGCCACGCGCCCCAGTCTTTTCAGCCTTCGAGTGAAGTCGACATCCTCCATCAGGGGGAGATCGGCGAACCCGCGGAGGCGTTCGAAAACCGTCCGCCTCACAAAGATGGCCTGGTCGCCCGTCGCGATACCCGTCCAGCGGGAACGGAGGTTGATGAGCCGGCTGATCAGCCGTGCCCACGTCCCCTCTCGGTCGAAGCCCAGGTCGAACCGTCCGCCCACGCAGGCTGGATCATGCAGCGCCCGGTCGATGGCCTCGCGGGCGTTCGCCGGCAACAGCGTATCCGCGTGGAGGAACAGCAGGACGTCCTCCCGGCTGGAGGCGGCGCCGGCGTTCATCTGCCGGGCGCGGCCGGGGGATGCCGTCACCAAGGCTATCGGGGTGGCCGGCCCGTGAGGGGTAAGGGGTGAGGGGTAAGGGGTAAGGGGAGGGGAAAGAGTGGGTTCAGGGGGGGAGGGTTTCGCGGCGGAGAAGTGTTGGACGATGTCGCGGGTGCGGTCGGTGCTGCCGCCGTCGACGACGAGGATGCGATCGAATCCGAGTCCGGCTGTCTGTGCAAGCGCGCGCGGAAGGTGCGCTTCCTCATTGAGCGCAGGAATCACGACCGCCACGGTCATCGGTACCTTATTCCGGCTTCGGCGCGCTCTTGAACATGAACACGACGACGAGGATCACGGTTCCCCAGAAGACCAGTTGCTTGTGCCAGAAGAGCACCTCGCCATAGTGCACGAGGGCCAGGCCGATGACGACCATTGTCCCCATCACCCCGTACCGGACCGACGGATTGATCACGGTCGCATGGGCCCAGACGAATAGCCCGCCGCAGTAAATCAGGAGCGGCACGACATTGATCTCGTACCCGCCGCTGATGGACAGCAGCACGTTGAGAAATCCGATGAACATCATCGCCGTGCCGAGAATCTTTTCGGAGATCAGCAGGAACCGGTCTTCGCCGACCGAGGGATCGTGCTCGCGCGAGGCGGGGGGCTGAGAGCGTGGCCTGTCCGGAGGGACGGGTGCTTCGGGTGCAGGATGGCCGGCCTCGTCGTGGGGATCGGTGTCAGACATGCGGCTACAACTTGAACTGCTTGCTGAGCGTGAGCCCTTGCCGTTGATAGGACGAGCCCAGTGCCGCGCCGTACACGTGGGCTGGTCTCGAGAGCATGCGCTCGTACACGACCTTGAAAAAGGTTTGCCCGTCATGGATGAGGAACGGCACGTCATGTGGGCGTACTTCCAGGACCACCTGCGTGCCCTTCAGCTCGCCGCCGCCGTAGCCGAAGCCGGGATCGAAAAAGCCCGCGTAATGGGTGCGCAGCTCTCCGCAAGCCGCCTCGAAGGCAACCATTTCGGCCGCGAACCCCGGCGGCACGCGAATGCGCTCCTTCGAGGCCAGAATGTAAAACTCTTCGGGTTCCAACAGCAAGCTCCCCTGCCGATGACGGCGAAGCGGCTCCCAAAAGTCGGCCGCGGAGTAGTGGCCGATCTTCGAGAGGTCGATGACGTGGCTGTTCTTCTTGGCCCGGTATCCCACAATGGGGTCGGTCGGTTGGTCAGGGCCCTGGAGGTCGATGCGGAGGAAGAGCCCTCGATCGATCCGGACCTCGCGTCGGGCGAGGGGCTGGTCTGCGGCGGTGTTGTGAAAGAGCAGCCGGTCCTCCGTGTGGTGGAAGAGAAGCCGGCTGTCGGAGACCACCGGCTGGCCGCGAACGAGACGCAACTGGTTGAGGGACTGGCCGGTCTGCACCTTGATGGTGAACGAGCGGGGCACCACCTCCAGATACAAGGGGCCGCAGTAGTCGGCGCGGATCTCGTCGAATCCCGCGTTGAGATCCGTCACCACACGGGTGAAGACGTCCAGGCGGCCGGTGGTGCTCTTGGGGTTGGCGCGCGCCCGGAGGGCCTTCGGCAGCGCCAGCTGCTCCAGCAGGGGCACGAGGTAGACGTGGCCTTTTTCCAGGATGGCGCCATCGGTGAGGTCCATCTCGTACATCACGAGATCGGACTGGTAAAAATCGAGCACGCTCAGGCGGCTGGTGATATCCGACAGCTCGGGCAGGAAGCTGCTGATCAGCCGATAGGCTCTCCTGCCGAGCCGCAGATCGAGGCTCGCCGGCTGGAGCTGCCACGGCTCGATGGGGACTTCGGCCTGAATCGCACCGGTGGCGACGAGGTGCTTGAGATCCTGATACGGCAGGATGCCATGCCTGGTGGCTCTGCGCCTCACAGGTCGTCCAAGGCTCCATCGCCACAGGCCGAGAGGCCGCCACGCGCACCGACCATCGGCAGCTCGCGACCAGGGCCGCTCTGAGGCTGCGGGTAATGGTACGTCTTCTGCTCGTAATTCCTCAGGACCACGCCGTCCTCGTCGGCGTGCACGAGGTAGTCGCCGGGGAGCATGGGAATCTTGCCTCCGCCCCCCGGGGCGTCGATGACGAAATGGGGTACGGCCATGCCGCTCGTATGCCCCTGCAAGGCTCGGATGATGTTCAGGCCGGCTTCCACCGTCGTGCGGAAGTGGTTGGTCCCCTTCGTGAGATCGGCCTGGTAGAGATAGTATGGCTTCACACGCGCGAGCAGGAGTTGGTGCACCAGCCGTTTCATGACCTCCGGATCATCGTTGACGTCCTTGAGCAGCACCGTCTGCGCCCCCAACGGCACCCCGGCGTCGGCGAGCATGCCGCAGGCGGACTTGACCTCGGGGGTCAGCTCGTCGGGATGGTTGAAATGCAGGTTCATGTAGATCGGGTGGTACCGCTTGACGAGCTCGCAAAGGGCCGGCGTGATGCGCTGCGGCAGGGAGCCGGGGACCCGGGACCCGATGCGAATCAGCTCGATATGGGGGACGGAGCGCAGCGACGCGAGGACCCGTTCGAGCAGGTGGTCGGGCAGGAGCAGGGGATCCCCTCCCGACAGAATGACGTCGCGTACCTCGCGGTGCTCGCGCAGGTACTGAATGGCCCGGTCGAGCTCGCCCTTCTTCAGAAAGCCCGGCTTTCCCACCAATCGTTTTCGCGTGCAGAAGCGGCAATAGATCGGGCATTGGTTCGTGACCATCAGGAGCACGCGGTCCGGGTAGCGGTGCACCAGATGCGGCACCGGGCTCATGAGGTCTTCCTCCAGCGGGTCGTCCTCGGCGTCGGCATCCGCCATCTCCACGGCATCCGGGACGACCTGCTTCCAGATCGCGTCCCCCTTTCGTTTGATCGTCGCCAGGACCGTCGGCGTGATACGCATGGGATACTCGCCCACGAGGTCCTCGATCTCCTTGGGATCGACGTCCAGGTGCCGGGCCAGGTCCTTGGGTTTCACGATGCTCTCGGCGAGGATGCGTCTCCATTCCTCCATAGTGATTTCCTTCGGCTCCTTCCTTCAATCGAAATCAGGGTCAGAGGCTAGCGGTCAGCGGGAGAATACTGTCCTTTCCGTCCGCTCACCCCTGACCTCTTACCCCGTACCCCCTTGGCTTCCATTTGCATACTGCTCGTCGAGATGCCTGAGGATTTCCCACGTGTTCGTGATGACGGTGTCGCCGTCTTTGAGCACGGGCACGTAATATTGCCCGGAGACCTCGTAGACGGCTTGGCGCTGGGGATGAGAGTCCGGCACGACAACGTCTTCGTAGTCGAGGCCCATGTCGGCCAGCTTCTCGCGCACGATCGTGCACTCGGGACACCATCTCACATGATAGAACGTCATGCTCATCGCGTAATCCGTCGCTCGGTTCCGTTGCGTCTATCGCGTCTCGTGCGTCGATAGCGTCCTTCGCGTCGGGGAATCGACTCGCCCCCCGTCTCTTTTTCCGTCATGCCTGCGAACGCGGGCTTCGATCCTGTTTCCTGGCACCCGTCTGTTCTCTGTCATTCCTGGGAAGGTGGCTTGTCCGCCTGCCGCTTCCCGCCTTCCGCCTCACGTCTTCGTTTCCGAGCACGGCGCCATGATGGCATCCCGCATCCCGTGGATCACTTTCTTGTCGAGCGGGCACAGGGTGGCGAGAATCCCGCCGAGGGTGGCCTCCCCTCCGCTGACGAAGTAGTACGGGCTCAATCGCACCCGGCCCGCCATCGGCACGACCCGGCAGGTATCCCTGTCGTAGTAGGCGCTCTCGATCTGACGGCCCTTGTGGAACTCCTGCAGGACGTAGGGCGTCGTCGGAAACGAGCCGAGCGCCCGGTCCAGTGCGCCCGCCCATTCGGATTGCGAAAGATCATGGCCGATCGAGACGCCCCGACTGCCCCAGGCCAGCTCCGAAAACCCCGAAGGCTTGACGACGTAGCGCCGATCCTTCTGGCCGGCGGCGGCCAGAGGCCGCCAGTCCGACAGGGGTTGCTCGCCCACCTGCAGTCCCGGAATGACGGCGGAGGGCGGGACCGGGCTGGGATCGAGGATCCACGTCTGCGGCATCACCCGGCGCAGGATCGTCCACGTCGACTCGCCCAGCTCGCGGCGCCAGAACGGCGAGAGGATCGGGTGGTGGAGCAGCGCAAAAGCCAGTTTTTCCTCCAGGGCCGGCTTGAACGGCGGTGTCACGACCACGCGGTCCTTCTTGGCCGCGTACATGATGAGCTCCGCCTTGGGAATGTTCCTCAAGTCGAACAGCTCGAAGAAGCGATAGACCAACGCGACGGGCAGCAGGCCGTTGTCGGTCGGCAGCAAAAGCGATTCTTCGGTGAAGCGGAGATCCCGCGGATCGGCGCAATACGCCTCCAAGCCGGACAGGCGCAGCTGCCGGGCCATCCACTCCATCTCGGGCCGGTAATCCTTCGACTCCTCCGAAACGACGATGGCGACGCAGCCGGAGCGATCTCCGACCTTGTCCCGAAGCATGGCCGCAAAGCCTTGGACCATGCCGTCGCTCCCCCCCACCAAGGCTTGTCCGGGCGGCGTCTCTTCCGCGTAGGCCGCGCCCAGGCTCCCGGTCAGCCCGAGCCCACCGGGGACCGAATCCAGCTCCGTGAGGATCATGCCGCCCTCCGTCGCGAGGATATCGGGACGGATGACGCCGGGAAGCTCGTCGCGAAAGCGCTTCATGCGCGCATAGGTGACCAGCCACTCCGGCTTCCCCTGGTCCAGGTATCCGGCCACCCACGGCGGTTCCTCCCCCCGCAGGCTCTGGAGGTAGAGGCGATTGAGCGCGCGATAAAAGTCCAGCAGATGCTGGCCGAGGTCGCGCAGGAACGCGGCCTCGGCCGGCTCGAGCGGAAACGGAGCGGTCGCTACCCTCCACTCCCTCGGCAAGGGACCGGTGCCCACCGTCACCTGGGCATGCCCGTCGGACGACCCATCGTAGAGGCCGTCGCGACCGAGGGCGTCACGCAGGCTCTGGCATGGGTGCTGAGCGGTCGGCTTCACGGTTTGGCTGGCGGTGGGTGGCTCGACGGTCAATGCTCCGTTCGGTGGATTCCACGGATCAGACGGATAGAGGGAAGCCACTGATATATCATGAGAATGGCGCAGATCGTAGCACGGTCTTGTGAGGCCAGACAAGGGGAAGTCGATTGGCCGTTTCTCCTATGAGCTCCCCGGCAACGCTGCTAGAATACCGAATCTGCGCCACGGAAGGCTCCCATGGATCGACGTCACTCCCAGTATTCTCAGAGAGAACTCATTCACATCGCCCCCCTGCCCCAGATCGTGCCCAGCCGGACCTGTGTCCAATGCGACGTCTGTTGCCGGTTCCCCGAGGCGGAGAGTGTTCTCCGGCCCTACTTTACCCGTGAGGAGATCGAGCGCGCCATCGACGCCGGGCTCGATCCGGCTTCGTTTCCACATCCCGACGGCGGCCAGGTCCGCCTTGTCCCAAGCCGGGAGGGGGAAGGCTATGTGTGCCCGGCGTTTGACCCCAACACCAATCTTTGTGGCATTTACGAAGCCAGGCCGTTGGACTGCCAGATCTATCCGCTGGCCCTGATGTGGAGCGAGGACGGGCGCCACGTGGTCTTGGGCTGGGACGAAAAATGCCCATTCGTGCAAGACCATCTGGGTGCGCGGGGTGGGGCACGGGGCAAGTCAGACGGAGGGGAACGAACGCGTGAGGAGACTCCCGAGAATCTATCACCGGTCGGCGATCGCCCGGCGTTGCAGCGCTATGCCGAAGAGATCGCGGCGTCGCTCCAGCAAGACGAAACGATCAGAGTGTTGGAGCGGAACCCCCGACTCATCGGGCCTCACCAGGACGACGTCGTCATTCTGCGCACACTGGATCGGTTGACGGAACGGCTGGCAGAAGCACGGGAAGCGGGAGGCGCCTTCCGCCTTCCGCCTTCCGGCATTCAGCTCAACCCGCTGACGCTCGATGACCGACCACGGGTTGATGCTGCCATCGCCTCGAGTGGACCGGCCTCGCTGACCGATCTCGCCGCCTATGCGTTTGCGCCCCATATGATCTGGCGCGCGTTGCTGCCGCTTTCCTGGGCCGAGATCGACGACCACCTCTGTCTCTTTGCCGAATCTGCGGACGGGACCTTCATGGTGCTCCCCCCGCTGGGTCCCGGGCCGCTGGGCGGACCCCTGAGGGAAGCGTTCGCGTACATGGAGGAGCGAAACCACGGGACGGCCGTGAGCCGGGTCGAGAATGTGCCCGAGGAGCTCCGCGACGCGGTGGCAGACCTGGGGTATCGCCTCCGTGAGAAGGATCCGGACTACTTGTACCGCACGAAAGATCTCGTGAGCCTCGCGGGGGACCGCTACAAGTCGCAGCGGGCCTCCTGCAACCAGTTGTCGCGACGGCATCGTGTGGCCTTCCGGCCCTATCGTTCCGGGGATCACGACGCCTGCGCGTCGCTGCTGGGGCGGTGGGCGGCCCAGAAGGCGGCCGCGGGCCTGGATCCGATCGCCCAGTCGATGCTCAGCGACGCGCGCATCGCGCACGGGGAGGCGCTCGTCAACCACGAGGCGTTGGGCCTCGCCGGGCGCGTGCTGGTCGTCGACGACGCCCTGGCCGGCTACACCTTCGGGTACCCGCGTTCTCGCCGCACCGCCTGTGTGCTGCTCGAGGTCGCCGACCGCACGATCGCGGGTGCGGCGCAAGTCCTGTTCCGGGAATATGCGAGAGAGGCCCTGGCGGCGGGCCATGACTTCATCAATTCCATGGACGCCTCAGGTCTCGGCTCGCTGGCGGCCTCCAAGGAGCACGACCATCCCGTGAGACTCGTCCCGAGCTACATCGCGACCCAGGCCTGACCATGCAATATCCATCCTCGAGCCAGTCAGCTCAGCCTGTGGAGACCACGGGGACACCGGCGAGCGCCGCGCCAAAGACGCTCCCGGTGAACTCGTGGACCCAGGTGCGTGCGCCCGCCTTGTTGACGCTGTGGCTGGTCAGCACCCTGACCGTGCTCCTGCTCCTGGGGTGGAACGTGTGGGCCGTCTATTCCTCGTTCACGAGGACCACCGCGGAGGTCGTTCGGTTTCAGGAGCTCCACGGCACGGTGACGCACCTCGACGAGGCCTTGACGATGTCGGCCCGCATGGCGGCGGCGACGGGGGACTTGCGCTGGGAGGAACGGTACCGTGCCTTGGAGCCGAAGCTGGAGTCCGCTCTTCAAGAGGCGCGCGCCCTCGCGCCGAGGGCCTACCTCGACCACGGGCCGGAGAATGTCAACGAAGCCAATACGAAACTCGTGGCGATGGAACACGAGGTGTTCGACCTGGTCCGGCGGGGCGAGCGTCGGGCTGCGGAGCGCATCATGGTGGGCGAGGAGTACGGGGCCCAGAAGGCGCGCTACGCGCGCGGCACCGAGGCCGGTCTCGACGCCGTCCGTCGCTCCTTGCAGACGGAGTTGGACCGCTACCGTGCCGGCATCGTCCGCACGGGAATTCTGTTCGCGGCCTCTCTCGTGATCATCACCGGGGGTTGGCTCGGCATCATTCTGCTGCTGCGCCGGCACGAGCTGAGGCGGCAACGCACCGAAGCGGCGTTGCAGGCCAGCGAGGAGCAGTCCCGGGTCATGGTGGAGACGGCCTTCGACGGCGTGATCGGCATGGACGGCGACGGACGCATCACGCTGTGGAACAGGCAGGCGGAACGGATCTTCGGGTGGGAGGGGAAGGATGTGCTGAACCGATCCCTCACGGAGACGATTTTCCCGTTCTCCTCGCAGGAGGTGTTCAGGCAGGGCCTGATCCGGTTTCGCGACAAGGGCGAGGGCCCCTTTCTCAACGAGCGATTCGAGACGGTGGCGTGCCACCGCGACGGGCACGAGTTCCCCGTCGAATTGACCGTGGAGGCGGTGCCGGTGGGCAGCGGCTACCGCTTCAGCGCGTACATCCGGGACATGACGCAGGCCAAGCGATCGGAGCGCCAGCTCGCCCTGCAGTATGCGCTGACCCATGTGCTCGCCGAGGCTCGGACGACGGAGGAGGCGACCACCCGGATCGTGCAGACCATCTGCGAGAGTCAGGGCTGGGAGCTGGGCGCATTTTGGAACGTGGACGCGCAGGCGGACGTGCTGCGGTGTCGGAGCATCTGGCATGTGCCGTTACCGGGGCTGCAGGACTTCGCCGTGGCGAGTTGGGAGCGCGTCTTTGCGCGGGGCGTGGGGCTGCCGGGCCGCGTGTGGCGCCACGGGAGGACGGCGTGGATCCCGGACATCCAGCACGACGACAACTTCCCGCGGGCGGCCATTGGCGCCAGGGTCGGCTTGCACGGTGCCTTCGCGCTCCCCGTCAAGGTGGGGGACAACGTGTACGGCGTCCTGGAGTTCTTCAGCAGGGAGATCCGCCAGCCCGACCAGGATTTGCTGCAGATGGTCGAGGACATCGGGCTCAAGATCGGGCAGTTCATCGAGCGGAAGCGCGCCGAGTCGGCGCTGCACGAGACGGAAGAGCAACTGCGGCAGTCCCAAAAGATGGAAGCGATCGGACGCCTTGCGGGAGGCGTTGCGCACGACTTCAACAATCTTCTGACCGTGATCAGCGGGTACACCGAGCTCTTGCTCACCCAGGTCGGGTCCAACGCGCAGTTGCTCGCCGAGGTGGAAGAGATCAAGCGGGCGGGGACGCGGGCCGCCGCCCTGACGAATCAGTTGCTGGCCTTCAGCCGCCGCCAGGTCATCGCCCCGCAGGCCATCGACCTGAACACGGTGGCGGCGAATATGGAGGGGATGCTGCGCCGGCTGATGGGAGAGGACATCATTGATCTGGTCACGGTGCAGCCACCGGACCTGGGGATGATCAGGGCCGATCCGAGCCAGATGGATCAGGTCATCATGAACCTCGCCGTCAACGCGCGCGACGCCATGCCCAACGGGGGGCGCCTGGAGCTGGAAATGGCCAACGTGACCTTTGGACCGGACTCCGCGGCCCGTCCGAGCACGCTGGAGCCGGGGGACTACGTGATGCTGGCGATCAGGGACACCGGATGCGGCATGGACAACGAGGTCCTCTCGCAGGCCTTCGAGCCGTTCTTCACGACCAAGGCCAAGGGAAAAGGGACCGGTCTCGGTCTCTCGACGGTCTACGGGATCGTCAAGCAGAACGGCGGGCACATCACGGTTGAGAGCGAGGTCAAACGGGGGACGACCTTCAAGATGTACTTTCCCCGTGTCGACCGTCCGCATCGCGAAGCGACCATCGACCGGGTGCCGCAGCAGTCGCGGTCGGCGGGGGAGACGATCCTGGTGGTGGAGGATGAGCCGGCGGTGCGCGGGCTCGTACGGGACATGCTGCGGCAGCGCGGGTACCACATCCTCGAGGCACGGGACGGTATCAATGCCCAGGTGGTCAGCAAGACGCACTTCGGCCGGATCGACCTGCTCTTGACCGATGTGGTCATGCCCCAGAAGAGCGGCCCGGAGGCGGCCAAGGAGCTGCTGGTCGAGCGGCCGGACATGAAAGTGCTGTACATGTCCGGATACCCGGATCACCCGGTGTTCTCACAGGGCCCCCGCGACCGTGCGAGGCTCCTGCTTCAAAAGCCCTTCACCCCGGACATGCTCGCGCGCAAGGTGCGCGAAGTCCTGGACATGCCCGTCGAGCAGTTTCAGCACTACCACCTGGTCGGCTGACACCCTCCGCCCTCCACTGGCGACTTGATCCCAGCGCCCATTTGCGTTACTTACTACGGGGACCACGGTGTTCCTGGCACCTCTGCCCACCCGACTGTAGCTGCGGCATCTTATGCCGCCTGCGGG
>JBFKNO010000008.1:0-22703 GCA_041629275.1 Nitrospiraceae bacterium | reverse complement strand
GGGTCACAATAACAACGGTCAGCTCGTTCTTCAAGGTGAAAAGCAGCTCCTCGATCTTGGCGGTGGAGATGGGGTCCAGCGCCGAGCAGGGCTCGTCCATGAGCAGGACTTCCGGGTTCACCGCGAGCGCCCTGGCGATGCAGAGGCGCTGCTGCTGCCCGCCGGACAGGCCGAGCGCGCTCGCGTGGAGCCGATCCTTGACCTCCTCCCACAGCCCCGCGCCAATGAGACTTTTCTCGACGAGCTCGTCCATCTTCGAGCGGCTCAGCCGCTGGTGCAGTTGCGGCCCGTACGCGATGTTCTGATAGACGGTCTTGGGGAAGGGGTTCACTTTCTGAAACACCATCCCGACGCGCGTACGGAGGTCGGTGACATCCACCCGAGGTCCGTAGATGTCTTCGCCGTCCAAGAGCACCTTTCCCTCCACCCGCACTCCTTCGATGAGGTCATTCAGTCGATTCAGGCAGCGCAAGAGCGTCGATTTTCCGCAGCCCGACGGGCCGATGAAGGCCGTGACCCGATGCTCGGGAATGTCCAGGTTGACCTTGAGGAGCGCCGGCTTGGCACCGTAGTAAAAGTTCATGTCCTGAATCATGAACTTTGGCCGCGCGGCCGGAGCCCCCTTGCCCTCCGCAGGTGTCATCGGAGCCACCGTCGTCTGTCGCTCGTTTGGGGCCGTCGGGGGGGCATAGACGCGTCTTATTGTGGTCGCCATCGTGTCCTCATGCAAGACCTAATCGCCAAATTTACACCGCCGATCCTCTATACTTTTTCCGCATGTGGTTCCGAAGGGCGATCGCCGAAAGGTTGAGCAGGATGACGACCGCGACCAGAATGAGCGTCGTGACATACACCATGGGCTTGGCCGCCTCGACGTTCGGGGACTGAAACCCCACATCGTAGATATGGAAACCCAGATGCATGAACTTCCGATCCAGGTGAAGAAACGGAAAATGGTCGTCGAGCGGCAGCGCCGGTGCGAGCTTCACCACACCGGTCAACATCAAGGGCGCAACCTCGCCGGTCGCCCGCGACACCGCCAGAATCAGGCCGGTGAGGATGCCCGGCATGGCACAGGGCAGGATGACCTTGAACATGCTCTCGAACTTCGTCGCCCCCAGCGCGACCGCGCCCTCGCGATACTCCCGCGGGACCGCCGAGAGTCCTTCCTCCGTGGCCACGATCACGACAGGCACCGTCATGAGGGCCAGGGTCAGCGAGGCCCACAGCAGCCCACCGGTCCCGAAGGTGGGATTGGGGAACGCCTCAGGGTAAAAGAGCGCATCGATCGTGCCCCCGAGCGCATAGACGAAAAAGCCCAGCCCGAAAACTCCGAACACGATGGACGGCACACCGGCCAGGTTGTTGACCGCGATCCGCACCACCTTCACGAGCAGCCCTTGTTTCGCATACTCTCGGAGATAAAAGGCCGCAAGCACGCCGAAGGGGACGACGGCCACGCTCATGATCAGGACCATCATGACCGTGCCGAAGATGGCGGGAAAAATCCCGCCCTCGGTGTTCGCCTCACGCGGTTCGTCCGACAGCACCGTCCAGACATTCGCCGCGTATTCGAGCGTCTTCGAGAACACGCCCATGGCATTAGGACGGAGGGCCCGAATGATTTGTCCAGCCGCCAATTCCTTCTCTCGACCGTTCGCGTCGACGAGCAGGACCGAGTGCTCGTGCAATGTGTCGTAGAGCGACTCCAGTGCCGTGACGTGCCTCTGATAGCGAGCGCGGAGCCCCTCGATCTCAGCCTCGAGCCGATCGATTTCCGCAGAGGTGGCGTCCCCTTCCATCTTCAGCTCACGCATCTCCAGGCGAGCTTGTTCAATCTCGTAATTGATGTCTCCAATGGCACCCTTTTCTATGGACCGGATGGTGGCATGCGTCTCATTCGCCTGGTCGACGACGGCAAGCAATGCCTTCCAGGCCTCTTCCCCGCCGGTCGCAATCGCCTGGCCCGCACGCCTGACCTCCTTCACACGCCCGTAAAAATTTCCCCACTCCCTGCGCTCGAGTGCGACGGTGTCGCGCGGCGTCGCGCGGGACACGATGGTATCCTCGTCGACCCACCGAAAATCCAACCCGTAGAGGTCGCGGTTGCCAACCTTCAGGCTGATGCGCGTTTTGCCGTGGACGTTCCCGGCGGTCTTCGAGTGCGGAATGGTCTCCCGCCCGGTGAGCTCGCCGATCACCCGGGTGCCGTCCCTCAAGGTCAGCTCGACCAGATCGTGCGGCCAGAAATACCCGAGCCCGTTGATCATGATCAGCAGCAGCAGCCCCCCCACCAGCAGCAGAGACGCGGCCACGCCGGCACCGCACAGCCAGATGAAGAGCGTGCCGGAGCTCCAGAATTTTTTGACCGAGTTTCGCATCAGCCTTCTAGAATTGAGAATAGCGTTGTCTCAAGCGTTGCCTCACCACTTCGGCTATCGTGTTCACGATCGAGGTAAAGATGAATAAGATCAGTCCGGACAAGAAGAGCAGCCGGTACAGAGTGCCGCCGTGCGGGGCCTCCGGCATCTCGACGGCGATATTCGCGGACAGCGTGCGGAAGCCGTTAAAAAGATTCATCTCCATGATGGGGGTGTTGCCCGTGGCCATCAAGACGATCATCGTCTCTCCGACCGCACGGCCGAGCCCGATCATGAGGGCGGAGAACAGGCCGGGGCTGGCGGACACCAGGACGAGACGCCACAACGTTTGCCAGAGCGTCGCGCCCATGGCCAGGGAGCCTGCGATCAAATGCCGAGGCACATTCGAAATGGAGTCCTCGGAAATGCTGAAGATCGTCGGAATGACGGCGATGCCCATGGCGAAGGCGATGACCAGCGCGTTGCGTTGGTCGTAGGCCGTTCCAAACACGGATTGGAGGAACTGCTTGTAGTCTCCCCCGAACATCCAGTCCTCGATGCGGTGGCTCATGGCGAGGCACAGATAGACCGATCCCGCGATGACGCTCATGAAGACCGCCAACTCGAGCAGGGAGCCCGATTGCCGGTGAAACCAGGGGGGAAGGCCCTGCCAGGCCACACAGGTAACGACGATCGCCGCCGGAACCACCCAGAATGCCGCCGCGACGCCGGGAAAAATCTCCTCGAGCAACGGTGCAAACCACAGTCCGGCCAGGAAGCCGAGCACGACGGTCGGCAGCGCCGCCATGATCTCGACGGCGGGCTTCACGACCGCCCGCAGGGTCGGGCTCATGAACATGGCCGTGTAGATGGCGCCGAGCAAGGCAAGAGGCGTGGCCAAGAGCATGGCATACAGGGTGCCTTTCAAGGTCCCGAAGATCAGCGGCCACATCCCGAATTTCGGCTCGAACTCATCCGAGCCGCTGGACGACTGCCAGATGTATTGCTCCTCATCGTAGCCTTCGTAAAGCACCGGCCTGAACAGGGTCTTGAGCGTGGCCTCCGGGTGCTCGTTCTCAATCGTATAAGCAGAGAGCCGGCCCTGCCCATCGACCGCGACCGCCCCGTTGGCCTTGGGAGAGAACATGAGCCCTTCAATGGGAGCCGTGCTGGCGTGCACTTCCACCAGGGTCTGGCCGGAGGTGAGGTAGTGCACGAAGATCTGGCCCGTTGCGTCGGCCGTGAGAAAGCCTTTGTCGCGCTGGGAAGGCGAGATCACCGTCACCGCCCCCTCGTGCCTGGCGAACTCGCGAACTTTCTCCAGGCGGGGATCGCTCCCCCGGTCAGGATCCAACATGAGCATCCACGCGGACACCTCGCCCGCGCTCGTCCCCACAATGAGGGATCGATCACCGATGAGATAGGAGAGGGCAGTCACGAAGTCGCCTTCCCGCGTCGCCTGGTACGTTCCCATGAGGCGCGGGCTCTCGGCCTCCTGGATGTCCCAGTAATACATTCGGCCGGCTTGCGATGCGATCAGGACCGTCTCCCCGAGAGAGTCCAGCAGCAGCGCGGTCACCGGTGCCTTGGGCGCGGGCTTCAGCCCGGTCTGAATGATGTCGGCCTTCTCCTTGAATGCGAACAGGCCGCCGGCTTCCTGCGCCTTCGTCAGCCACAGGCGGCCACGCTCGGTCACGGCGACCGTGACGGGCCCCTCGTCACGCACCCCATAGGCCAACCGCGTGATCCTGTCACCCTGTTGAACGGCCCGGAAGGGTCGTCCGACGACCACCTCAGGCTGAATGGTCCGCAGGCCATCAGTGAACAGGCTCTGAAACTCGATCCCGACCGGGACGACGGATCCCGTATCGTTCGCAAGGCCGAAGCGGTGCCCCTTGCCCCCAGCCCGGGCGACAGCGGTCACCCGGCCATGGTCGACCAAGGCCGCCACCTCGACTCCGAGTGGATCGCCCGAAGGCAAACGCCAGAACGTGATCCCATTTGTCGCAACGACGTAGGCGACTTCCAGGTACTCGTCGACACCCGTGACGATCGATTGGGGAGCCTGCTCGCCCGCCCCGCTGTGGGTCCGAACCGGCGCGGCCACAATGCTGGCCATAGAAGAGGAGTAAAAGAGGGGAGCCACTTCGACGAAGAGATAGACGAAGATTCCCAGGATCGCGAAGATGGTCGCCAGGCCGCCCGCCGCGATGGTCGCGGTGGCCGTATGATCGACGAAGGCGCGGACTCGCCTGGAGGCCACGGCCTGGCCGCCGCCGGTCGGCTCAATCGGCCGGCGAGGGGCGGCTTCGACCCAGTCAGCTGGCGTGTCGATTGGAGGCGTCATGGAGCGGCAAGGCCATGCCCGACCAGCGATTCGCGCTCGGGCATGGCCTGTCATCGGCTTGGTTGAAACGTGGTGATCTCGCCGAGACCCTCCTCAAGAGAGTGTCGTGCGCAAGAGATCGTCGATCAACCTGGCCGGCAAGGGGAAATACCCGTCTTTCACCACGACGGACTGCCCCTCGCGGCTATAAATGTATCGGATGAACTCACTCACGATCGGGGACAACGGCTTGCCGGGAGCCTTGTTCACATAGACATAGAGGAAACGAGCCAAGGGATACTTGCCGGAGGACGCGTGCTCGACGGTCGGCTCATAGCACGGCGCGCCCTTCTTTGCCGAGAGCGCAATGACCCGGACACCCGACGTCCGATAGCCGATTCCGCTGTAGCCGATCCCGTTCCGATCCTCGGTCACGCCCTGCACGACGGAGGCGGAACCGGGTTGCTCCTTGACTTGATCCCGGTAATCCCCGTTCTTGAGCACCGTGTTCTTGAAATATCCGTAGGTCCCCGAGGCGGAATTACGGCCGTAGAGGCTGACCCTTCTGTTCATCCAGCTCCCGTTGAGTCCGGCCTTGCCCCAGGTGGAGATGTCCGTGTGGTGGCCCCGCCGTCTCGTTTTGGAAAAGATGGCGTCGACCTCCTCCATGCTGAGGCAGGCGATGGGGTTGTCCTTGTTCACGTAGACAGCCAAGGCATCCACGGCAACCGGAACCACCGTCGGCTTGTAGCCGAATTTAGCCTCGAATTCGTCCATTTCCTTGGCCTTCATCTTCCTGGACATGGGCCCGAGCTGCGCGGTTCCCTCGATCAACGCCGGCGGCGCGGTGCTCGAACCCTTACCCTCGATCTGAATCTTGACGTTGGGATACTGCCTGCGAAACCCTTCCGCCCACAGGGTCATCAAGTTGTTCAGCGTGTCGGACCCGATGCTGTTGATGTTCCCGGACACGCCGCTCACTTTTGAATAAGGTGAGAGCGCGGGATCGACTTGGACGGGCTCCTGGGCCCGGAGAGCAAGGGGACTCACCATCCCAGCAACCAGCACGGCGAGGAGCAACAAAGCCCTCGTTCTGCAAGGGGAATCTTTCATGACACGACTCCTTAGTTACGCAGTGTATCAGCGCCGCTGTTTCGGTTCC
Source organism: Nitrospiraceae bacterium (assembly GCA_041629275.1). GTDB lineage: Bacteria > Nitrospirota > Nitrospiria > Nitrospirales > Nitrospiraceae > JBFGRM01. Next base: position 16,855 of record JBFKNO010000008.1, on the reverse strand, counting down.
GTTTCGTCCGTGTTAACAAATCGTTAACTGACCGGTCGGCCCGCAGCCCCTCTCTCTCGTCCCTCTCCCCGGGGACCCCTTGCCCCCTCGATGCAACGGTAGTGGCGAGCGCGCACGGTCGAGGGGCGGAACGCACATGGGATGTATCGGTCTGAATGATCATGCGCCAATGCACCTTTCGCCTCGATAGAGTTTGGCTCACCACCGTTCCGTGTCGGTCACCGCTTTGTTAGTTTTGAGTAAATTTTTCCCCATGTCGGGGGTGGGGGAGCCCCGAATGGTTGGATTCTTGCGAGGGCTGGAGAAAGGCGGCAGCCGCCGGGAGGGTCGAATTCCCGTTGTGCCGAGTTACGTGCCGCCGCCCGGCGGCACGTCCGCGGGATGCGTGGACCCGGCGATGTGGGCCGCGTGGCGGAGGGCATCGATCCGCATGGCGTAGCGGTGGCCGGGGCGGATCAACTGGAGCACGCCCATACCCTCCAGCACCTTCGCGACCTCCGGATGCATCCCGACGAAGAACAGGTGCTGGCCGCGACCCTGGACCATCCGGAGCATGTCCTCGACGGCCAGCGCCGCCGTCCCGTCGAAGTGCGGCACGTCGGACAGGTCCAGCACGACGGATTTGAAGTTCCGGAGATCCGGTGTGGATTCGAGGCGCCGCACCATGTTCTTCGCCGACCCGAAGCTCATCGGGCCATCCACGTGGATCAGAAGAATCTTGTTCGGGTTCCTGGCCAGGACCGCCGCTTCTTCCCGGTTGAGCGGTGTCTCGGGCGTGCGTTGCGTGATCAGTTGCAACTTCTCCAGCTCCATGTCCGCCATCTTCTTGACGAAGAGCAGACTCGCCAGGACGACACCGACGCCCACGGCGGTAATGAGATCCACCAGCACCGTGATCAAGAGCACGATGCCCATGATCGTCACATCCGCCCGTGGAGCCTGGAGGACGTGCCGGAGGAACCGCCAGTCGATGATGTCGATGCCCACCTTGAAGAGAATGCCGGCCAGCACCGCCAGAGGAATCCGCTCCGCCAGCGGGCCGAGACCGAGCAGCGTGGCCAGGAGGACGACGGCCATGAGGGCGCCCGACAGCGGCGTGCGCCCGCCCGTCCGGATATTGGCCACGGACCGCATCGTCGCCCCCGCGCCCGGCAATCCGCCGAACAGCCCTGAGAACATGTTTCCGATCCCCTGACCGACCAGCTCCCGGTCGCTGTCGTGCTGTGTACGCGTCATGTTATCGCAGACGAGCGAGGTCAGGAGGCTGTCGATGCTGCCCAGCAGCGCCAGGACCAGCGCTCCTTCGATGATGAGGGCGAACCCCTCGAACTGCAGCGCCGGCACGATCAGCGACGGAAACCCCTCGGGAACGTCCCCGATCACCGCCGCGTTCGGCAAGAAATAATAGGTGGCGGTCGTGCCCACGAAGAGGGCCAGCAACGACGGGGGGATGATTTTCGCCACTGCCGACGGCGTGAAATAGACGATGGCCAGGGCCAGGAGGCCGGCGAAGACCGCATCGGGAACGGGATTGGTGAAGAACTCGGGAAAGGCCTTCAGATTGGCGACGACGCCCTCCGTCTTCGCCGGCAACCCGAGAATCGGACCGACTTGCAGGATGATGATGATCGAGCCGATGCCGCTCATGAAGCCGGAGATCACGGGGTAGGGGACGAGCGTGATGTAGTGCCCGATACCGGCCATGCCGAACAGAATCTGGAACGCGCCCCCCAGTATGACGATGGTGAACGCCACCTCCGGCCGGTCCAGGAACTGGGCGTAGATCCCCGCCATGACGACGGTCATGGGACCCGTCGGGCCCGAGCACTGGGCTGGCGTTCCGCCGAAGAGGGCGGCGAAGAACCCGACGAAGATCGCCCCGTACAGCCCGGCGACGGCGCCGGCGCCGGAGGCGACGCCGAAAGCGAGGGCGAGCGGCAGGGCGACGACCGCGGCGACCATACCGCCGTAGATGTCGCCTCGAATGTTGTTGAAGTGCAGGCCGTGGATCAACTGCATAGCGGGCGGGGGCTAAGACGAACTCCGCTCATGGCGCGCGTGGGAAGACTCGGACTGCTTGTGCCCGATGAACTGACCGATCTGGCTGCCCAAGGCGGCGAACATCCTGAGCAGGTCCTGGTCAGGCTCTTTGATCTCCCGGCTGTAGAATTCCATCACCCCCCAAAACCGGTCGCTGATGGTGATGGGAAAGCAGAATCCCGCGTGGAGGCCGCCTTTGGCCACGTCTTCCGCTCTCGGGAAGGCGGGGTTCTCCACGATGTCCTCGATCCAGGCCGGCTTGCCGGTTTGCCAGGCTCGGCCGGGCAGCCCGACGCCGCGCGCCAGGGTGATCACCTGCGTGCGGGACTCGAACGCCGTCAAGTCAGCGTTCGGCTCGTGCCAGACGCCGGCGCAACGGAGTACGTCCTGTCCCCCGTCAAGGGTCCAGATCGCACCCATCTCGAACCGCAGGGTTTCGCAGATGGCCCGCAGGAGATCGGGGACGGTGTGCTCCAGCGTGTTGGGCTCGGCCAGGACCAAGGTCACGGCGTGGTGCGCCGCCAGTCGCTGGTCCGTGTTCTGCCTTTCGATGAACTGCCCGATCTGTGTCCCGAGGGCGGCAAACATGTTCAGCAGCCCCTCGTCGGGCTCCTGAGTTTCGGGGCTGAAAAACTCCATCGCGCCCCACACCCGGTCGTTAATCTTGATCGGGAAGCAAAAGCCTGCGTGCAGGCCCCCTTTCTCGGCATCAGGCGCGCGCGGGAAGTTCGGATCCTCCACGACATCCTCGATCCAGGCCGGCTCCCCGGTCTCCCAGACCCGCCCCGGCAGCCCCACTCCCTTCGCAAACGTAATCTCGCGCGTGCGTCTCGCGAAGGCTTCCACATCCGCGGAGGGCATCTGCCATTGCTCGGCGCAACGCAGGACATCATGCCGCTGATCAACGAGCCACATCGCTCCCGTGACCCATCCCAGCCCCTCACCAATCGCCCGGAGCAGGTGTGGCAGCGCGTCCTTCGGCGATTCCGCCTTGGCCAGCATGTCCGTGACCGCATGGTGCGCCGCCAGCCGGCGCTCCACTTTCTTGCGGTCGGTGATGTCAATGCCGAAGGCGATCGCGCCGGAGCCCGTGACCGTATCGGGCGTGACCGAGTTCAGAAACCACCACTGGCCGCCTTGGTGCGACCCGTGACTCTCGTAAAAGATCGTCTCCCCGGGCTTCAGCTTCTGAATGCGAGCTTTGACCTCCGGCGGCGGCTCCAGCGCCGTGCGCCCCGCGGTCTCGACGTGCTTGAGGCCGATTCGCTGCAGTCCTCTCCCGACCGATTGCATGACGTACCCGCTCTCGTCCATGCGGAAGACCACCGCGGGCATGTTCGTCAGGATGCCCGTCAGGATCTGGCTCTTCCCGCGGACCGAATCGTCCGACTCCTTGATCTTCAGCGCCAGCAGCGCGACAACCCAGATCGCGAACAAGGCCAGGACCCGGTTGATCTCGGCCATCCACATGGCGCCACCCTTCGGAGAAAGCAGCAGGCCGACGGCCGTCAGGACGCTGCACGCGCCGGCGACCCAGAGCGTGTCACGCTTGTTGGGGGACCAGAGGGAGATCAGGACCGCCAAGACGTAGGGAACGGCTTCCGCGACCCCACGCGGCATGGCCAGGTCGAGCCCGAACACGACGGCGGCGACGAGGGCGCAGAGGCCGAGCACGCGCCCCCTGTTCGCGTCGCTCAGCTCGCTGGGGCTCGGGAGGGACAAAGGGTTCTTCATGGTCTCCTGTGACCGGATACGGGAAATGGGAGGAACGGGAGGGCAGGCCCCCCCGGATATAACACCGTAGCATAGAGGACTTCTTTTGGCGCTGCAAGTCTGGCCTGCTTACCGAGCGCCGATAAGGCCGCGCCGTATCAGGACTCCCGGTCGGCAGCGATCACGGTGCCGTCTCGGGAGGGCGAGGGCGCAAGAGTGCTTTTCTTAACAAATCCGTAACAGGAGCGTTATGGGACCGTAACCTTCGTGGTTTATAAAAGTGGAGAACGTAGACGCATTGGGCCCATTCCAACGAGGTGCACGTGAGCATGCGAAAGATCTTGGCTCTGACTCTGACAGCGCTCGTGGTGAGTGCGATCGTCTCCGGCTGCACGAGCCTCCCACCCAACTCCACTCCGGGAGATCCCATCGAGCTCAGTCGCCAGGCATTCCAGGACGGCGAGCGCCATAGGGCTGACGAGATCCTGTCCAGTGCGATTGACCAGACCCCCAACCGGGCGGACCTGTGGAACGCGCGGGGATACGTCCGAATGCACCTCGACGAGCCGCACGAAGCCCGCATGGACTTCACGAAGGCGATTCGCCTCGACCCCGACAACGCGCGCTATCGCAGCAACCTGGCCGTGATCCTGCTCGAGACGGGAAATCCGGCCGCCGCTTTGGCCGAGCTTGACCGGATCGTCGCCCTATCGGGCCCCTCGTCCGCCACCCTCAACCATCGGGGATTGGCACAGAGTCGCCTCGGTCATCATCGGGAAGCCGTGATTGATTTCACCGGGGCCCTCGAACATGACGAGGGAAACGCCCAGGCCTATGTGAACCGCGGGGTCGCCCATGCCAAGCTTGGCGCACGGACGAGGGCGATCGCGGACTTCGAACGGGCTCTGGCAATCGACCCCCGCTTGCGACAGGCTTACGAGAGCCGCGGCCTCGTGGAGCTTGTTGAAGGCGAGTTCCCGGGAGCGATCGCGGACTTCTCGCGGGCGATCGAGCTCGGGGCGACCGACGGGTTGGTGTTCTACAACAGAGCGGTGGCGTTCTCGATCACGGGTGAGAAGAAGTCAGCGGAAGAGGACTATCAAGTGGCCTGCCGGCTGGGCGTGCCGCAGGGGTGTCTGGGTCTTACCGACATGACCGCCTACGTGTCAGACTCCCTCTAGCCATCAGAAGACACTTGCCCTCTCTTCAGAAGAGGTGTGGCTTCAGGTGCACAAACAAACTGGCCTGGTCGCTCGCCACTGCAGCGGCCAGGCCAGTTCCTTATGGGCTGCCGTCAGCCTTTCGTGCAGTAGGTCTGCTCCAACGGTGGAAAGCCGACTTGCTCCACATCCGCGGCGAAATCGGAGAGCTCGCTGTCACCGGTCTTCCAGACGTGAATGCACCGCGCCTCAACAAAGGGCATGGTCCTGGTCAGGCCGGCCAGGGTGATCATGTTCGTCGTGCCCTTCATGGCGCCCGCCACGACGAACAGGTTGCCGTACCATCGTCCCATGGGATCGAGCTGGCCCGGGTACAGGAGCCGAAAACGCTGCGGCTCCCCCTGCGGCGCTGGCCCGGGTCCGTTTTGGCCCGGCACCGGAAAGGGGAGCCATTCCGCGGTGATCATGGTGCCCTGATCGGTGGCCTCGACGCTGACAATTTTGCCAGCCAGACGAATCGCACGCCCCTGATAGGTATCGGGTTTAGCGACCAGGACACCGAACTCGCTCGAAGCCTTGAAAGTGGTGGCTCCATTCATTGGGAACGTCGGTCCAGAGGCGCATCCTTGCGCGACGAATACGAGGAGAGCCGCCGGTAGCAGCATCTTTAGACATCTCATCTCGGCCTCCTTCATCCTCAGAACCGTCACTTGACACTTATAGGTATGTCTCTGAGTTGGCTGCCGTCGCGCCGTTGTCATGATGCTACGCTCAAACTCAGCCGTGCGCAAGTATCACGTTTCACACGCCTATGCGGAGGCACTCGGCTTTGATCACCGATACTTGCTTCTACCGGCCGATCGATGGCACATATGCACGTCTGCTCGACAAGGTTTCAACGACCAGGAAATCACTTGGAGGCAGGGGGGACAATGATGAACAGCGTCCTGCGTGTCATGTCAGTCCTTCTCACCTTGTCGCTCCCCAGCTGTGCAGGCCAGGAGCATCTGTTAACCGTCAAGGTATATGACGGTCCGAACCAAGTGGTCCGGCTCCAGGCCATCCCCGAGGCCACGAAGGGCGGAGGCTATTCCCACCCCGCATTCCTTTCGGAAGAGCAGATCGTGAGGGTTCTTGAGGGGCTCCGCGTGGAGAAGAACACCTCGCTCGTCCCGCTTGTCCTGCAGCGCGGCAGCGGACACGGCCAAACAGGTCGGGCGTTCAGCGACGCGGAGATCCGGTTTTTTGCGCCCCTCTTTGCCAAGGGACTCGCCCAGGCGACGCCGGAAGAGCTCGTGACCTTCTATGAGACGGCCGAAATCTCCTCGACGCAGCGGGTCATCACCTCGGGGGCTGTCCTGGTGCGCGGCAAGGTGTTCCACGTCCTGATCAGCAATCACCTCGTGAAGAAAGACATCTGGATCGATGCCGAGTATTATGAGGCGCCCCATCGCCTGCGCCCGCTGTGGCCTATCGAGCAAGGAACTGAACCGGGTCGGCTGCGCTTCGAACCAAGCGCGTATATGGTCGAGAGCACGACGGACGAGCTCGGCCTCGGTGAGCTCACGACAGGGCTCCACCTCCACGTCGGCGTTCGATTTCGAGATCTTCCACAGGCTTCAGGTTCGCAGCCCCGCACCCCGTCGCCCTGAGGAGCTATCAGATGACCCGGCCGCACCTCCGCCTCCGCCTTCGGATCGTCTCCGCCCTTATCCTACCCCTTCTCCTCAGCGCCTGCGGGGCGGAGCTTTCCGTGATCCGCATGAACCTTGACCGCCATGCCCGCGACTTCCGTGATCATCTCGAGGCCGGCCTCGTCCACGCCGCGACGGAGGACAATCGAGAGATCGAGGCGATCGCCGCGGAGCTCGGCCTCGCGATGGCCAAAAGCGTTGAGGACACGCCACTGCCAGATTATGACCAGGATCGTGATCTCTACGTCACGGCCACCAGGCTCGCGGCTGAAAACTGGCTGGCTCTGGCCCGGCACTACGCGGCCAACGGCCGTCCGAGGGAGGCACGAGCCACATATCGAATGATACTTGACGGCTACACCGCGCCACGGCATCGACCCATCCGCGTCCAGGCCACAGAGGGCTTGCGCGAGCTTCACGCCCTCGAACGCCGTCCGCCTGCAGAACCGGCAAAGGGCAACGTCCCGCCACACTGACAATCTGAGAGGCCCAGGCAGTGGCGACCGACGAATCGGTCACCCTGCGCGGGCAGGGAAAGAGCGGCGAGCGGGTGACGCCAGAGGGTTGGCCCCGGGTGCGGGCATGACGCGCCTAGTTGGATTTTCTGGCACAGAACGTATGGGCCATGGCGTCGGGGTACTCCGCGTCCGGGTCCTGATTGACGGTATCTCCTCCAGTCTCCCAGACGCGCACACAGTCGGCACGGACATAGAGGAGGTCCTTGTTGGTGCCGAACACATCCACCACCGTGTTTCTCGTCCCCTCGACTCTGCCTTCCAGGAGGAACTTGTTCCCCTTCCAGGTCGTGAAGGGGCTCTTGGGCTTGCCATGGAAATGAAAGACAAAGTGACGGACCTGATCCGGTGACACATCCATCGGGGCGCTGCCCATACGAAAGTCGGTCGGATAGGGCAGCCAACTGGCCAGCACATCGTAGCCGTCGGCCGTGGAATCGATTCTCTGTATGCGTCCGGCCGCTCTGATCTCTGTTCCCAAGTGGCCGGCCACCCCGGCCACCCTTTCGTCGAACTGAGAGAGGCTGGTGACCACCCCGGCCGCGCCTTGCGGGTAGGCCGGGGGCACATCCTGCATGGATGCACATCCCGACAAGACCAACGCACTCCCCGCAAGTACGAGCTCGATTATTGTTCGTCGCATGGCTGCATTCCTTATCTGATAGGCTCAATCGAACTTAGAATGACACATCCCACTGAAGCCGAACCCGGTTCTCGGTCAAGGCGCTCGTGCCGGGCTGGGCGAGGGTCAGGTACGAGTAGTCAAGCGTCAGCTTGTTCCGATGGCCGGCAAAGAACCAATTGAGCACGGGCGTGAACTCCTGCTCCTTATCTCCGGAGACCCCGATATCTGGGTCGACAAAGGCATAGCGAATTGCCACCTCTAGCTGTCTCGGAAACGCCTTCACAATATAGTGGGGAAAGTATCCAACATTGACATAGCTCCCCATCAAGTTTGTCTTGGATGGAAGCGCGCCTCCAAAGGACCCTATGGCGGAGCGGCCCGCATCCTTGACCTGCTTCCAATGGTACTCGCTCTGGAGAGAGAATCCGCGCCACTTGAACGCGAGCTCGACCACCTGCTGGTCGGTTCGAAACTGGCCGTCGGCAGCAAGGGAATTCGGGGTAAAGGAGCTTCCCAGGCTGGTCGGCGTGCCGAGCGTACCGCACCCGCTCGAGCTCCAGCGTGTGCACTTGCCGATATTGGTCGCGCCGGCCCAGGCAATACTGCCGGCGGGTCGCTCATGATACTCGACGTCACTCTGCGAGAACTCCAAATCACGGCCGAGGAAGTTCCACTGCACCCGGCCGTGATACATCATATGGCCGTCGTCGTTCCGTTCGCCCCGTCCCGAGCCCGTATACACGCCCACGTAATACCAGCCGTCGGCCATGGTTCCCGGGAAGACGTGCCCGTGGAGCATCACGCCCATCTGCCGATCGATGGTGAACGGGTTATTCACGATCGACCGCTCGACAAACTGCTGCTTTCCCGACGAGTCGACCCGCTCACGGTTGTAGTTGATCTTCCACTGCCCGATGCGTAATTGCGCGAACTTGTACTTCTCCAGCATGATCCGCCAGTCGAGCAGTCGGCTGTTGGTGGCCGTGGTATCCCCACCAGAATTCACCAACGTCTGCCACTCGACCTCGAAGTAGTACTTCAACCAGGGCTGGTACCCATGCCCGCCGATTTTCATCCGCGCCCGGCGGATTTCAAATGTGCTTTCGGCGTTGTTCGTGAAGTCCGAAGGCGCATCGGGATCACCATCCTCCGGGTAGGTGTACCGAAACTGCAACCGCCACTGAATCGCCGTCTTCCACTTTCCGTCTCGGGTGCTGAGCGTAAAGCCCTTTTTCCCCCATCCGACCTTGACGGGAAACTCTTCTTCCAATCGCTTTCTCTGCTCCTCGGCTTTTTTCTCTTCCGCCGCCTTGACCCGGATGTAGTCCTCTTTCGTGATCGTCCCTTTCTCACGGAGAATCTCCGTCAGCTCATCGGCCGCCGCCGGCCTCGGCGCAATCACCACGCTGAACGCGAGGAGCGCACAGACGCCGAGAACCCATCGCGTGACTGCTGGCATGAGCCTTCGCCTCCCGTTTGATTGATGCCGAGCCAAGAAGAGCGGGTCGTTCGTGAGGGTATGCTGGGGGTATTACGATACTGTTACGGAGGCTTAAAACCAGCGTTAAATCTATGAAGAACGGTGGGATCTGCGCAGATCTTCAGGGAGGGTCGAAGGAGATCGGCTTCTTACTCGGAGCATCACATAGATGACGCTTGACATTGTCTTTTCGTGTAGCTGCCCTTCGACCGGGCTCAGGGCGGTGAGCTTGTCGAACCGCGGCATCTTATGCCGCCTCTCGAGGGCTTGCGACCAAAGCGGGCGCCGCAAGACGGCGCAGCTACACAAAGGAAGCCGGATTCATGGGACACCAACTTTGTGCTCCTCTGAATCACTGAGGCGAGGCTCGAAGCGTAGGGAGGGATCAGACCGGTGCGATCAGAGAGGGATCGTGAGGTGGCGGCGGCGCAAGGAAGCGTGAAAGGGGGGGGGACGACGCCGGCGGCGGATGCGCCGGCGTCAGTGCGTCGTGATCATTCCGCAACCATCCGGACGCTCCGGTTCAGTTGCCAGCATTCGGTCGTGTGCTCGAAGCAGAGCGGGCGCTCCTTGCCGTAGCTGACGACCCTCATGGTCGAGGCCTTGAGTCCCAGGTTCTGGAGATAGCGCTTGACCTCCCGGGCACGGCGCTCACCCAGTACCAGGTTGTAGTCAGCGGTTCCGACCTCGTCCCCGCGTCCTTCCAACAGGACCTTGCCGACGCCTTCCTCCCTCACGCGTGTCGCGTTGACTTCCACGAAGGCGAGGGCGTCGTCGCGCAAGGAGTACTGGTCGAAGTTGAAGGGAATGTCCAGGAGGAAGACCCCGGCCGCCTCCGGTTCCACCGGAAAGGGGAGGAGGTCCGTCTCCGTGACCGCCGGCGGCGGTGGCGCAGGCGCGGGCTCGGGTATCGGCACGACCGCCGGTTTCGGCGGTGGCTCCACGACCGCGGCCGCCTCCTGCTGCGGCTGTACCGACCCCGGCGGGACCGCCGAGGGGACGACCGGCTCTTCTTTGACGTGCTCCTCGACCACCAGATCCGGCAAGGCGATCTCCTTCGCCGGGGGCTGCTGCGTGTCGTGCCCGACCGCCGTGCCCGTCTGGTGGCCGGCGCATCCGATGAAGCCGGTGAGCAGGGCCAGGGCAATTCCGCAACCCAAGACAAGACGGGCGGTCTGTTCCATTGTGGCACCCTTTCTCTGAGCAGAGTAATCGAGAAGCCGCGATCCGCAGGGTCGGGGGCTCTCGGCCCTCCATGCGGTTGTACCAAATTCTAAGAATAATTCTAGCAAATTCTCTCCCGGAGACCGACCGCTTGCCACCGGTTTTGTGACGGAAATGTGTCGCCAAGGCACCTGAAGGGGGGGGCTGGACCGAATTCCGGACTTGGGCCGGTCAGCCGGCCGGGCGGAGGGCGGCGTAGATCGGCTGGACCTCGGCGAGCGGCTCCCATTGCAGGACCGCCGAGGAATCGTCCACATAGGCCGCGGTGCGGGCCCCATTGAGGACGCAGGTCACGCCCGGGGTGCTCGCCAGGACCCAAAGGGCCTTCCGGGAGAGCGAGGCCTGCCGGCGGGGCTCGGGCAGGAGGGGGTTGACGGCTTTCTCGATCGCTGCCGCCCTGGTTCTGCTCTTCTCGGTGGACTCCCGTCGCATCTCGCGGAGCAAGAGGAGGAGCGCGGGAATATAACGCTCCCGCCACGTGTTCCACTGCTCGGCCATCTCGCCCGTAAAATGCTGGCTCAGGGCCCTGAGCACCTGGTTGAGGTGCGGCGCCACCATCTGCCCCTCGATCTGATCCCACTACTCGAGCCCCACCACCTGTGGCCGGATCCGGCCCAGCTCTTCGGCCCAGCGGAAATAATCCTGGGGCGGCATACCCTGGCCGCCGTGCTTGACGTGGGGGGCCAGGCGTTCGCGATATTCGGCCTCCAGACCCGCGACCTTGTTCCGTTGCGCGTCGAAGTCGACGAACGGGGATTCGGCCGGAAAGTGCGCCAATCGCACCATGCCGCCCCGAGCCGAGGGCATGGCGTTGAGCGGCCGATTCACCAGGACGCCGACACCGTGTTCCCGCGCGAAGGCGAGCACCGTCTGGGCCGACTCCTTGCCGGTGTTGGGGGTGAGCGCGGCGCCCGACTCGTAGAGATTCATGGGGCACTGCAGGACGCGGAAGTGATGGCCAGGCTGTCCGGCCCGGCGGGCCGCGGCTTCCGCCGCCTCCAGCATGCGGGAGACCGACGTCGCCTCCGGATCCTCAGCCGCCGCGGCGCACGTGTTCGAGGACACCCCGTACCATTGCAGGCGGCCGGCGTTCACTTGCGCCTCGAAGAAGGCAAACGCGGCTTCCAGCCGGCTGTAGAACTGCTCGCGCGTGCCGGGCAGATCCTTCTTGCCCCGATGGGCCGCGTCCGACAAGAAATACTCGGGATTGTGGAGGAGACAGACATCGAGGGTTTCCAAGCCCAGGCGGTCGAGCGACAGGCTGAGCTGCTCCGCAAGAAACTCCGGGTGGATGCAATGCCAGATGCCCTCGGCGTATTTGACCATCTCCGGGAAGGGCTTGCCGGCCTTCTCCCTCGCTTCGGCCCGTTTCAAATTGTGGCCTTGGACGTAGCCGATCTTGGAGACAACCACGATCTCCTCGCGCTTCAGGTCGCCGGATTTGACCAGCTCCGCCAGCACGCTCCCGACGAGCCGCTCGCTGCCCCCGTCCGTGTAGTTGGTGGAGGTATCGATGAGGTTCCAGCCGCCGCGCATCGCCTTTCGCAAGGCCTCGCGGTGCTCCGCCTCGTCGCCGTCGATGCGGTATCCCCCGAATCCCAGACGGCTGACCGTGAGCCCCGTCGATCCCAGCGCACCATAGCCGTGGGAGGCGTGGGCCCCGTCCGGCGCGTTGACGAACCGAACGGCGTAGGCGGCCGTGCCGCCCGGCGCGGCCTTGCCCGGCAGCCGCAGGCCTTCCAGCGCCTTCGAGGCCGACGCGCTCGGCGCGGCGGCTTGTAACTGAAACTGCCGGAGCGCGTCCTCGACACGGTCCGGGTCAGTCAGGGGCGCCTGGCACGCAAAGTTCCGGCAGATGTAGAGGGCCGGACGGTCGTTGACGAGGATCTTTCCGGCCAGGAGGGGGTGTTGGGGCGGCGGGCCGGCGGGATCATCGTTGTGCGCGATGATCCGGTTGGGCAGGTAGCACCGGCTGGTGGCCGCCCGCAAGGCGTCGTAGCCGGGCTCTCCGGGACTGCCGACGAGGGCCAGCTCCACCGGCCCGGCGAGCAGGAGGTCGGCCACGGCGAGGCTCTTGGCGAAGGCCCGCGGGAACCGGGCGATCTGCCTGCCGTAGGCGCGCACCGCACGGATCGCCGCCTCCCGAAAATCTTCCCGCGCGAAGTGAAAGGACAACCGCGCGAGGACCGACGCCGCCACGGCGTTGCCGCTGGGCGTGGCCCCGTCCGGTCCTTCACGGCTTCGGACGATGAGCGCCTCGTGATCCCTCGCCGTCGTGAAAAAGCCGCCGTGCTCCTCGTCGGCGAAATCGCCGAGGATTCGCTCCGCGAGCCGTGCCGCCTCGGTGAGGAACCCCTCGTGCCCGCCCGCCTCGTAGAGATCGATGAGCCCCTCGGCCAGGTAGGCATAGTCCTCGAGGCAGGCGCGCAGGTGCGCGTGGCCCGCCCGGTACGTCCGATAGAGCCCGCCGTCCGGGCGCGACAGCGTCCGGAGGAGAAAATCGGCGGCCTCCTCCGCGGCGACCAGGTAGCGCTTCTCTCCCAGGATCCGCGCGCCTTCCGCCATGGCGCTGATCATCATGCCGTTCCAGGCCGTGAGAACCTTGTCGTCCAACCCCGGCGGCACGCGCTTGGATCTTGCCTCATAGAGAAGGGGCCGCGCGCGGGCGACCGTGTCGAGCAGCTCCTGGGGCGTGATGCCGACCTCCCGCGCGACGTCCTCAGGAGAGCGCGGCCGGTTCGGGATGCTGGCATGCTCCCAGTTTCCCGCCGGCGTGATGTCGTAGTACGCACAGACCCGCCGGGTCTCCTCCTCGGAAGGGAGCGCGGCGCGCACCTCCGCCGGGGTCCAGACGAAAAAGTTGCCCTCGACCCCCTCGGAGTCGGCATCGGTCGTGGAATAGAAGCCGCCCTCGGCCGAGGTCATCTCCTTGATGACGTAATCGAGGGTTTCCTCCGCGACCGTGCGGTATCGCGCTTCCTGAGTCACCTGAAACGCTTCGAGGTAGGTCCGGGCCAGGAGCGCATTGTCGTAGAGCATCTTCTCGAAATGCGGCACCAGCCATCGCTCATCGGTGGAATAGCGCGCGAACCCGCCGCCGATCTGGTCGTAGATGCCCCCGGCCGCCATGGCATCGAGCGTCGTCCGGACCATGAGCAGGATCTGCGCATCCCCGGTCCTGTGGTACCGCTGCAGCAGGAGCGAGAGCCCGGTGGCGGGAGGAAACTTGGGCGCGCCGCCGAATCCGCCGTACCGCGAATCGAAGTCTTCCGCATACTGGCTCACCGCGGCGTCCAGCTCGGCCTCTCCCACCGCCATGGGTGACACCGTCTGCACCTCGGCCCGAATGCGCTCGGTCAGTTGCGCGGCCTGTTGCGCGAGGCCCTGGCAGTCCTGCCGCCAGAACTCCCCGATCTTTTGGAGGAGCGTGCCGAAACCCGGTCGGCCCCATCGATCGGTCGGTGGAAAATACGTGCCGGCAAAGATGGGGTGCTGATCCGGCGTGAGGAAGACCGTCATGGGCCAGCCGCCCTGTCCCTGGTTGATGGCGAGCGTCGCCTTCATGTAGATCTCGTCGAGGTCCGGCCGCTCCTCCCGATCAACCTTGATGTTGACGTAGTGCTCGTTCATGAGCGCGGCGATTTTCTCATCCTCGAACGATTCGCGCTCCATCACGTGACACCAGTGGCAGGCGGAATACCCGATGGACAGCAGGATCGGTTTGTTCTCGTCTTTGGCGCGCTGAAGCGCTTCCGGTCCCCAGGGATACCAGTCCACCGGGTTGTAGGCGTGCTGCAGCAGGTAGGGACTGGTTTCGTGAACGAGGCGATTGGCTTTCTGGTCGGGTCCTTCGCTCGACATGGCGCCCACCGTAACATCGGGTTCCAGCGATGGTCAACCGTCGGAACGCCGGCGAGCAAATCTTTCGATCTGATTGGGAAGATATGCTAGTGTAAAGGCATAACGAGGCGTGACCCGTGAGCGATATCGGCCCCTATTCCAATTACCGGTTGACCGTTCGTCTGTCGCTGGCGAACAAGATCGGGATCTTCGCGCAGGTGGCGAATCTGATCGCGCAGGAGGGCGCCAGTATCGGCGCGGTGGACATCGTGTCCGCCAACGCCGGCGTCGTGGTTCGGGACATTACCTTCGACGTCAAGGATGAGCCGCACGGGGAGAAGGTGCTCGCGGCGCTGAACGCGCTGCCCGATGTCGAGGTCCTCTCGGCCTCCGACCGCATCTTTCTGATGCACCTCGGGGGCAAGATCCACGTCGCCTCCAAGCTCCCCGTCACGACCCGGAATACCTTGTCCATGGTCTACACCCCGGGCGTGGGCCGTGTCGCCCAGGCGATCGCCAAGGACCGGCACAAAGCCTATGCGCTCACGACCAAGAGCAACAGCGTCGCCGTGGTCTCGGACGGGTCCGCGGTGCTGGGCCTCGGCAATCTGGGGCCGGAGGCCGCCTTGCCCGTCATGGAGGGCAAGGCGATGCTGTTCAAGGAGTTTGCGGGGATCGACGCCTGGCCGATCTGCCTGAGCACCCAGGACCCTGACGCGATCGTCCAGATCGTCCAGGGCATCGCCCCGACCTTCGGCGGGATCAACCTCGAGGATATCAGCTCCCCACGCTGCTTCGACATCGAGCGGCAGCTGCGGCAGACGCTCGACATTCCAATCATGCACGACGACCAGCACGGGACGGCGGTGGTCGTCCTCGCGGCGCTGAAGAACGCCTTGAGGGTCGTCGGGAAGCAGATGAGGGAGGCGCACGTGGTCGTGAATGGATTGGGCGCCGCGGGGCTCGGCTGCTGTCGGCTGCTCTTGGCGGCAGGCGTCGGTCACCTCGCGGGATGCGACAAGGCGGGACTGCTGCTCGCCGGTGACACGGAACTGATTCGGAACCGCCGCCAGGACCTGCCGGAGCTCGTGAAGCAGGCGGAGCCGTCGGGCACGCTTCAGGACGCGCTGAAGCGCGCGGATGTCTTCATCGGCCTCTCAGCCGGCAACATCGTGCAGCCCGGCGACCTGGAGTTGATGGACCAGGACCGCATCGTGTTCGCCATGGCCAACCCCGACCCTGAAATCGCGCCGGAGCTGGCGGCACCGCTGTGCCGGGTGTTCGCCACCGGGCGGTCCGACCTGCCGAATCAGATCAACAACTTGCTGGGATTCCCGGGCATCTTCCGCGGCGCGCTGGACGTCCAGGCCAGCGACATCAACGAGAGCATGTTGCTGGCCGCCGCCGATGCGATCGCGGGGGCGATCCCCGAGGACACGCTCAGCGAGGACTACGTCGTGCCCAGCGCCTTCGACAGAACCGTGGTCGAGCGCGTGTCCAAGGCTGCCGCCCAGACGGCCCGAGGCACGGGGGTCGCCCGACGGCGGCAGCGGCCCGAGATCTAGTCCGACGTCCAGGGGACTGAGGAGGTGAGAATGTTTTCCAGGAAGGCGACGCGATGTCGAACCGGAGTGTGCGGATTGCCGGTGGAAAGGCCGGAGAAGCAGGTCCTCCGATTGCGGGTCCTCCCGACAACCGTTCAGTGGGCTTCCACGACGTGATCGACCACGCTCTTGATATCGTGATGGGTCGTCACGATCACCACGGACCAGGGATTGTCTCGGGAGCATATCCTGCGCAGGATCACCTCTCGGATGTCGCTCCGTAGCTCGTAGAGCGCGCCGTCGAGGATGAGGAGCGCAGGGCGTTCCACGATGGCGCGCGCCACCAGCAATCTGAGCTTCTGGCTCGGCGTGAGGTCTTTTCCCTCGAGACTCACGGTGGTCTGCAGTCCTCCCGGCATCGCTTCCACATCATCCTTGAGCTCCACGAATTGCAGCGCCCACAGGACTTCGTCCAATGAGACTCCGGGCCTCCCCATCGCGATGTTCTCATACAACGTCCCCTCGAAGAGCGAAACCTGCCAGCTCAGGACGAGGCCCCGATAGCGGTTCAACGTGTCGGCCGCCAGCTCCTTCAGATCGATATCATTGTAACGAATCACCCCCGACGTGGGCGGTTCCAGGCCGGCCAGGCGCCGCGTCAGCAGATGCCGAACCGTCTCGCTCTCGCACACCACGGCCCATTTCTCTCCCGGTTGCACCTCGAACGTCAGACCCCGCACGAGAGGTGCTTCATCCAAATGGATGCCCACCTGCTGACAGGTCAGCTTGACTCCCCGGCTGCCTGCATGGGGAATCTCGATCTGAGCCATGGCACGCTTCTCATCCTTGGGAAGCCCGAACAGATGGTCGAGCTCGACCAGCGCCGTTGAGAAGTAGTGAAAGACGTAGGCCCGCTTGACCACGGACTCAAGATTCGCCAACAGCGTGGCGATCACGACTTCCGCTCCCACCAATTGCCCCAGCGTGAGCTCTCCGATTGCGACCAGCCAGCCTGCGGTC
>JBFKNO010000007.1:0-23446 GCA_041629275.1 Nitrospiraceae bacterium | reverse complement strand
GGTCGCGGTCACGGTCTCGCCGCTGTCCGGATCGGTGACGACGATGTCATCGAGCGCCACCGATGCCGCATCCTCGATGTAGGTCTTGGTCTGGTTGAGGTTGGTGGCGCTGAGCTGGTGGTTGATGGCATCGACGGTAATGTCCACCTGATCGGCATCCGTCTGAGGACCACCGCTGGCGCTGTGGCCCAGATCGTCGACGGCGATACGGACGCCAGCCGAACCAGTGAAGCCAGGCGTCGGATCGAAAGTGAGCCCATCCAGTGCGGCGTTGATATCGGCCAGAGTACCCGTGAAGGTCATGAAGCCGTCGTTGATTCCGTCGCCGACGGTAAAGGTGAGGCCCCCGACGCCATTGAGCGTGAGCGTGCCATTCGCGGCTTCCACGGTCGCTTGAACCGAGTTGCTGCCGGCATCGACATCGGAGATCGAGATCACGTTGCCGTTGGCGGAGGAGAACACCAGCGGCGTGTCCTGGTTGGTGACCTGGGCGCCCGGCACCGAGTTCACCGGCGCATCGTTCACCCCGGTGACCGTAATGTGCGCGCTAAATTCTGATGTATTGTTGGATGGGTCGGTCATCGTGGCGGTGACGAAGGCTCCAGCCGGCACGACTACAGGCAAGGTGACGTTAAAGGTAGCGTTGCCGCCGCCGTCGGTGGTCACGCTCGTCGAGCCGAGGTAGGTTTCCCCTTCGCCGAATCCCGACGGGTTTGCGGCACTGCTGGAGAAGAAGTCCATCGTGAACGTCGTGGTGGCCGTGCTGTTCAGCGTGCCCGTGATCGTGATACCGCTGGCGGTGGCGGCTACCGAGCCGAGCACGGGGTAGTTTTGCAGGTTGTTGGGGCCGGTGTCGCCATCGCCGACATCGTTCGGGGTGACCCCGTCGCTGTTCAGGTCGATGCCCAGCCCCGAATTGGAAAAGATCGAATTGCGCAGGATCGTGTTGCCCGTGCCCGACGCGCTCGCTGCCGAGACGCCGACGCCGGTGTTGAAGGCGATCGTGTTGCCCTCGCCCGCACCGGTCCCACCGATGGTGTTCTTGGCTGCCCCCGTGCTCAGCAGGATGCCTTCCGTGGCATGCCCCAAATTCAGCGTGCCGGTGACGTCGGTACCGATGAAGTTGCCCTGGATGATGTTGTTGTCCGCTTGGCCGCCGCTGATGTCGAGCAATCGAATGCCGCGATTGTTGCCACCGATGACGTTGTCGGTGATCGTGTTCGACGCCGTGCGGACGTCGAGCCCCTCTTCGCCGTTGCCCAGTGCCGCCGTCCCCGCCGCGTTGGTGCCGATCAGGTTGTCGCGGATCGTGTTGCCGGTTCCGGTGGCGCTCCGTGTTCGGATTCCATCGGCCGTGTTGCCGGAGATCACATTCCGCTCGATGATGTTATTGGCCCCCTCCACCACGATCCCGTTTTCATTCCCGGCCGCAACCGATCCCGTGACATCTGTGCCGATGTAGTTGTCGGCGATGGTGTTGGCGTCCGCGCCCGCTTCGATCAGAATGCCTTCGGTGAAGCCACTGATGGCGAAGCCTCGAATCGCGCTGCCGTCGCTCGTGTTCGTAAGATCCAGCGCCGTGACCACGGCGGCTCCGTCATCCAGCACGACGACCGGCGAGCCTGCATAATCCGGCTCGGTGGTCGCGTCAATGATCACCGGATCGGTGATCGTGGGCAGGGCCGACGCCAGCACGATCGTATGCGGCCCGCTCCCTGCGATGTCGAAATGGATCTCGTCGGGAGTCGCGATGTTGGGCGTGTTGTTGGCGGCGATGATGGCCTCGCGGAGCGAAATGACGCCGTCGAGGCCGGGCGTCGAGAGCAACGTCGCGATCGACGTCGCATCACCATCGAGGACGTCGTTGGTGGTATTCACCGTCAAGACGGCCAGCAAGCCCTTCCACTCTCCTTGCGTGTCCGCGCTGAAGGCAACAGCGGTCTCGATCCGGCCGGTCGCGTGCTCCAGGTCCCAATCACCGCCCAGCTCCTTCGCCCCCGTAAGGTCATCGGACGCGGCGACCTCCGCCCCCGTCAGGCCGGCTAGGCGGCTGGCCGCTTCCCTGCCCGCGTCACCCTCCCCGAAGTTGCAGCCGTAGACCAGGATGTCGGCGTCATGGGAGAGCGCTTGGCCGATCACCGTCAGCTCCTCCGCATACTCGCCCGCCATGGAATCGAGCGTGAGACGCGCAGCCCCGAGCTGGAGCTCGGCTTGGTCGCCGTGGGTGACCAGGTGAATGGCATCGAAGCCGGTTCGTCCAGCCAGGGCCTCGGCCATCTGCGTCACCCCGTCCCGACCGTCGTCCAACAACACGACCTCGGCACTGTGATGGATGCCGGCCAGGAGCGTCTCGTAGTCCTTCACGGACCTATCCAAGAAGATGATCTCGCGCCGCGCCGACGGCGGCTCGTAAGAGGCCAGCGCCTGGAGGAGCGGGTCCTGCCCGTCGGCCTCCTGCGCCGCGGACCCCGGTTGAGCCTCGGCGTTGACGGCGGCCTCGGCCTGCTCCTGCGCGACCTGGTCCGCCGCGACCTCCGCACCGGTGGCGACGGCGGCGGCATCCAACAGGATGCGCGGCTCGAGGGCCAGGAGGGAGGCCTTCAAACTGGAGGGAGCCGGGCCACAGCCCGCGTATGCCCCCGCGTGCCGGGTTTGGCTGAATGCTGACTTCAAGCGTCTGACGATCCTCGTCGTTCTCATGTGCCTTCTCGAAAAAAAAAGGCGCCCATCCTCCGCAACGACGATGGGCGCCTTTCTATCTCGCACTCATGGAGGGGGCGCACCATCACTGTTGCACGAGCCGTGCAGCGTGGCAGCCAGGCTAACCTGGGAAGCATGGCTTCCGAGCAGGTCCCTTGGCTTTGCGCCCCACCCTTTCGAGTGGTTTGCCTTTTTTCACTCTGGCCTGCACTGACTTTTTGCAATGTCGGTGCCGGTTCCCCCTTTTTCTCGGACCCGGGATATGCCCAATAAGTCGAGCGTTCCTGGTTGGTGGGTCAGCCATACAGCCGGCCGCACGCTGCAGTTTGGGGCAGCAAGGACCGCAGTTTTGTGCATGCAGCATAAGTAGGGGGTGCTAGACGAAGGAGAAAAGGGGTCGGGAGTCTTTTCTTGGCAGCCTGGGCATCGACCTGAGTCAGCCCGACCACTGATTGGCAAGAAAAGACTCCCGACCCCTTTTCTGGGCCGGATGGATTTCTTGGGTTGGCGCAGGCCATAATTGAGGCAGCCTCAAGGCTGCGCTCCACCTCAATGAGCGCGCACCATCCAGATGGCGAGGAGGCGGGAACGACGACCGCCATGATCATCAGGCCTGCCAGAGAGCAAGACTTTCCGGAGATCCTACGGGTCCAGGGTGAGGCGTTCGGCGAGTACGCCGAGATCTACGAGATCAGCGCCTGGACCAAGGAGACGCTCGAAAGTCTCGCGCAGGACGCCAAGGAGAAGCACATCCTGGTGGCCGAGGTCGACTGCGCCGTCGTCGGATCCGTGCGGTTCTGGACGGTCGCCGGGGTCTGCGTGATCCGCCTCCTCTCGGTGAGCCCCTCGCACCAGAAGCGCGGGATCGCCAAGGCCCTGATGCGGGAGGTCGAGGCGCTCACCCGGGACGCGCACAAGTTCTACGCCTGCACCATGCTGCGCACGGCCCGCAACATCAGTGTGTTCCTGAGCCTGGGGTATCAGCCCGAGGCGCTCCTGCCGAAGCATTACCATCACCTCGATCTCATCTGCTTCGCCAAATACCGATAACGGAGTCACGAGGAAGGAGCCCGGCTGGGTCTTCGGTCGGCCGGCCGCGCGGCTCAGCTCGCCCGCCGCCGGCACCGGATGAGGTAATGGGTTGCGGTCTCGGTGGTGACGTCGTCTTTCGAAAGGGCCGCGATGCACCATTCCGTCGCCCGCTGCATCACGAGCCGCGCGGCCCGGTGCTTCGCCAGAAAGGTGGCCAGCTTGTCCGCGAAATAGAAGGAGAGCCAGTTGACCTGAATATTCATGAGGTCGTAGAGGAGCAGTTGCCGGCGGCTGAAGATTCCGCGGACACGAATTTCCTCGAAGCCCGCCTGCCCGAGGACCTCCTCCCATTGCTCCGGGGAGAGGTAATGGTACTGCATGGTTCGTACGTCCTTGTGGCGGCGAGATCGCTCTGCCTTGCCCGTCAGCCCCAGCGCCGTGAGCAGTCGGTAGCCGAGCGTGCTGTCACGGAACAGCGGGGCGGTCGTCGTGAAGAGGAACCGCCCCCCGGGCTTCAACACCCTCGCCACGCCGGAGAGGAGGCGGGGGAGGTCGGCGACGTGCTCGATCACGCAGATGCTGACGGCATAGTCGAACGCGGCATCGGGGTGGTCCAAGGCCTGGATGTCTCCTTGCCGGAACGCTGCATAGCCCGCCGCCAGGGCCAGCTCCTCGTTGTGCTGATTCAGGTCGGTGCCATGCAGCTCCGCGAGGTTCGCCTCCTGGATGAGCACGCCTCCGACGAGTCCGCTGCCGCACCCCAGATCCAGGCCTGTCCCCTCGAGGTCGCGGGCATGATTGAGCAGCGCTTCCAGCTCGATGCTCTTGTGGAGGGCCATCTCCGGCACATAATAATAGATCTCCGCCAGCCGACGATGGAGCGGGCTCGGTGAAGCCTTGCGGAACAGGCGGAGGCCCGCGGCCGCGGCGACGAAGGCGAGGCCGTAGGCGCAGGCGAAGAGGGAGGCGACGAGCTTGAAGGGCGGTCGATTCGACCGACGGATCTGCTCGCCCTGGCGCGCTTGGCACGCAGCGGCCGCGGCCGTAAAGCCTTCCTGCCCGAGCGTGACGTACCCGCCATCGACGATGTGTTTCATCCGTGCCCCTGCCCGTCACAGGCGATTGATTCGGCCATCGAGGCTCACCTCTCTGATGGGAATCCGATGGTACCTGCGGGGGTGATCTTACGAAGAGGCCGGGCGGCAGGCAAGGATTGATCGCGATTTCGACTGTTGTTTGCGAGGAGATCGGTCTGCTATTCCCTGAGTTGCACGCGGGTCACGGGTACGGCCGTGAGATTGAGCACGTACCCTTCCGGTCCTGTGGCCGGCATGCGCCTCTGCGAGGTCGCCAAGCTAGAGGCGCTCTTCCGACAGCTCGGACTCCTCGCGCGGCATGGGGCGATCGTCTTCCGCGGGCTCGCTCCTGGCATGGTCCCGCGCGATATCGGTCACCACCTCCGGCTCGCCCTCGAGATCCGTGCGCTCGGAGACAAAGAGCTTGCCCCGGGCAGCGGCGAGCGAAAGCTTCTTCCCAAAGGACTCCGAGACGGCGTGCTTGAGCAAGAGCCAGAGGTCGTCGTCCAAGTCCATATGGCGTTCCACGAGGGTGAGCAGCTCGGCCAGGGGGTGACGGCGCTGGGCCAGGGAGGCCGCCTCGGGATGGGCGTCGGGCCAGCGCAGGGCGGCGATCGCGCGGCGCAGCTCGCGCGCCTTGAGCTGGCAATCGGCCAGCGCCGGGAAATCGCCCTCCTCGCAATGTTCGATGGCGAGGATCCGGTCGAGCAGCACGAGCGCCTTGCGGTTGATCCTCTCGTCCTCAGCCCTCCTTTCCTGTGCCTCGCCCAGCGACTGAATCAAGGCTTTCAGGTCGGCCAGGGACTCGATCTGCTCGGCCTGTTTCCCGCGGGCATCAGCCAGCATCCCGGACAGCTCGGTCGCCCTCTTGCGCAGCTCGACGAAGGTGCTCCTGGACGCGCGCAGCTCGTCGAGCAGGTGCGGTGTCGGGGGGATGCCTGAGACCTGTAGCTCTGAAGCCACGGCGGTGAGCTTCTCCCCCAGGCGGGTGAAGCTTTGTGACACTCCCTGCAGCTCTTTCAGAAGGTCAGCGTGTGTGTGCGACATGACGCTCTTTCCTTTCTCCTCAGCACAGCACGGCACTGAGGCGTAAAGCCGGGGCGGAACCGCGGTGAGTGAGCCGAGACGTGGAAACAGGCGAGGGACGTCCGGAGGCGATCAGCCGCCTCACGGCTGCCGCTGGACGTTGTCGGGCAATGTCAGGGTGAGTCTGTGTGACCATGGGCGTCCCGATGAGGGTTCGGTGGATCAAAGGACATATGAATCCGGCTCATCAGGCGAGACGCTCCTCGGTGCCGTAATGGACCGAGCTGCAGGGCACAGACATGACGGAGGCCAGTGACCTCACTACATATGGGGTGCCAGGTGGCGATTGCAACCCAGATCTTGACAAATGTCAAGGATGGACGTGAAATTTTTCGGCTCTACGGCAAGCCGCCCGAAGGGCCCTACCTAAAGGCCGAGGCAGTGGGACTCCCGCATGCCCCCGCTTGCCAGGTCACGGCAAGGGCTTGGCTCTGGTCGCCGTTCAGCCCGAAAAGGCTCATCTTTTTGTCTCTAGGTCCGATACGAAGGTAAGGAGGAAGCGGCCCCGATCAGGTGTCGCTCCCTGACAATCCTCGATTCTGCGCTATACTCCTCGAAACGAGCTGCCATGGATCCGCAGGATATTCAGGCCAAGGTCGTCGGGTTTGCCCATCGCCTCCTGGAGGAAGCGCAGGGAGACCCGCTCCGTGCGCTGGGACTTCTAGTCCTAGTGCTGGAGGGACTTCAGGAACAGGACACCGAACAGTATGCGCACCTGGTCACGGAGGTGCGCCGCGTGCTCCTGCCCGAGGGTGACCATGTCGAACCGGAACAAGCCGTGGAGCACCTGGCCGGCGAGATGTCCTGGGAGGGGTACCAGCACTGCATCCGCTGCGGGCTGGTGATCGTCAAACAGAGCGGCACCGAGAAGCGTGGCTTCCCGGTCGGCTACGTCTACCAGGTGGGGGGGCGATTTCGGCTGGAGTCGCCAGGTGACCACGCCCCTTGCTTGGTATAACCCCGCGACTAGACGTGCTTCCGGCTCTCGCTTCGTGACAGACCTCTGCCCCGGTTGAAGATCCCCCCATTCCCCTAACCCCTCAAAGCTACGGCTGAATTCGGCGAAGATCTGCGCTGGGCCGGCAGGAGAGCCCCGGCCAGCAGCCTCGATCGAGGGGGCTGACGCCACAGACTTTTCGCCCCTCGGCTATACTAGTTTGAAGCCACACGTCTGCGCGAGAGAACCCAATAAATTCAAGGCCATGTGGGTCATTTTCACGGCGGGATGACGGGCCGGAAGAGAAGGATAGGTTGCCGCATCTTCGGATAGATTGACCATGTCACGAGTAGATAAGAAAGCGGGCGGTCGCGGTCGGCAGAGGGGTGCGGGGGTCGAGGACCGCCGGGAGGACTTGCTGACGGAAGCCAAGGCGCACATGGAGGTCGGCAAGTACGGTAAGGCTGCCTCGGCGCTCAAAAAGTTCCTCAGCAAGGACCCCAACCATTGGGAGGCGCTCCGGTTATCCGCCACCCTGAACCTCAAGCTCGGCAACCTCTTCGCCGCCCGGTCCGCCTTCGAGTCCCTCGCGCGCAAGGCCTCGGAGCGGCAGGACCATCTGGTCGCGCAGTCCCTGCTGAAGGAATATCTCGCCGTCGTCCCGCGCTACATCCCCTTTCTCGAGCTGCTTGCCCAGGCTCTGGAGGCGAGCGGAAACTCGACCGGTGCGGTGGTGGAGTATGGCAAGGCACTCTCCTTCATTCAGGATTCCGACGACGGGGAGCAGAAAGGTAAGGGCCCGAAGATCTACGAGCGCGTCAAAGCGCTCGACCCGCATGGACCCATTATCAAGCGGCTCGCCGAGGTGTACGAATCACAGATCGCCTCCTCCAGCGACGGGGCAGCCCCGACAACGGTGGCGCCGTCGGCTGAGCCACCCGTGGCCCCTTCGGCCCAGTCGGGCGAAGCGACGGTCGAGTCGGAGAAACCCTGGGGCGGTCAGGGCGAGCCTGCGCCATTCCCCTGGGAAGTCCTTCCAAGCCCTCCCGAGGAGGTCCGCGAGGATGCTCCCGCTTCATCGGTCGAGACCCCCGTCTCGGCCGACGCAACGGCCCAGGTCGAAGTCGATCACAAGGAAGCCGCTGCGCCCACGCCGGAGCTGCCCAGCAAGGCTCCGAGCGAGAGCCTCACGGTCGGTGCCGACAGGGCGCCTCCCCCCGCTCCGGAGATTCCGGCGGTCGAGCCCGCGGAGATGGTCGCTGAGCCAGCGTCTGACGAGACGCCGGCGATGAGGGAAGGCGCCGCTGTGGAGGAACCGCCTGCGGTACAGGTCGACGAGCCCCCGGTCGTCACGGAGACCGCCCCCGTCGAGGAGCCTCCACCAGAGCTCGAATCGCCGCAGGGCGATGTGCAGGCCGAGCCACCTCAGCCGGAGCCGGAGTCCAAAGGCTTCTTTGGGTTTCGCTTCTCAAAGGGCTCCGCGCCGCCGGTGGAAGAAACTCCGGCCGAGCCGGCAGTCGAGCCACCGGCTGTGGAGGAAAGTGCCGAGCCTCGGATGCCCTGGTTCACGCAGCCGGCCGAACAGGTCGCTCCGGACAGCCCGGCACCGGAACCCGAACCGGAGCCGACTGTGTCCGTCAGGCTGGAGCGTGGGCCGGATGCGGGGCTCGCCGAGCCCCCGACCCCGACTCGACGGTCTCGAAAGCGGTCTGCCGACCACGGCATGCCGGGCGCACAGACCTGGGCGTCGCCGTCCGGGGCCGGGGACTCCCAGGCGCTCCCGCCCGTCAAGCTCTTCCCCACGGCGTCGAAGCTCCAGTTCAAGGCCACGGTCTTCGCGCGACGGGTCTTCTCGGCGGTCCGATCGCTGACATTGCTGACCCTGAGCCTGGCGATGGGCTTCGGGGTGGTGGCGCTGCTGGCGGTCGCGGGCTTGAGCCTGCTGTGGATCGGCACGGATGAGAAGCCCAGCAACGCGTTTTACAATCTCATGAAAGTGCCGACGCCGCCGCTCCTCGATCGCCGGCAAAACGGATATTTGAAGCTCATGGCGATCGGCGTTTCTCCCTCGTGGAAGCCCGTCCGGATGGGCCAAGGGCGGATGGTCGCATCGGGCGATCCATCAAAATGGCCGGAGGGTTTTGCAGATCTGGCCACCGCCCTCTCCGCGTGGTACGGCGCGTGGGATCCCGTCCGGGAGTTCCGCAACCAGCGGACGGTCATTCGGCAATGGAGCGCGTTCTTCGGGGCGCTGATGGCGAAGTATCACGGATGGGTGGGATCGCGTATCGAGGACGTCGGGTACGGCATGATAGACGCGCCGGATGAGGCCTTGATCCTCGGCATCCACCGCCTCTACGTCGCCGAAGGCTTCAGCGGTGGCGTGGAGCGTGGCCTGAAGCGACTGCAGGAGGACGCCGAGACCTGGCGCAAGGCGCTGGAAGAGGCGAAGACCCTGCGATTCAAGCTGTTGGCGGTCGAGGCGCTCAATGACGACCTCATCGTCATGTCCGGGCTGCTGTCCCAGCCGGACCTCGACCTGAGACTGCTGCCGACCATGGCGCGGATGAGCCGCCCCCTGGATCATACGGAGCGGTCCTTACGCTGGACCATGCAGAATCAATTCGGCTTGGAGATGGAGATGACCAAGACGCACCTGCGCAGCGGCGGTGAGGAAGACCCGCGCCCTCTCTACATCAAGGCGCTGACGTTTCTGCCCGTGCCCAAGCAAAAGGTGTTCAACGCGCACGCGCACTATTACGAGGCGCTGGCCAAGCACGACTCCCTCATCAAGGTCGAGGGGGATCCGCGCAAGAACATGCCCCTGCGTTACAAGTACACCAACGCGCCGAAGCGAGTCCTCTCCGATTACATTACCAATCCCATCGACAACCTGCTCATCCATGAAGACCGGGTCGATTGGCACGAGGCCATCGGGCGTATCGTCGAGACCGAGGCGCGCCTCCGTCTCGGGACCCTTCAGGTGCGCATCCGCCGTCCGCCCTTCACATCCGACCCGCTCGCTCGTATCGCCGACGCCGGCCAGGCGTACTTCGACCCCTTCACGGGGTTCACGATGCTTATGGACGCATCGAAGACCATCCTGTACAGCGTCGGCAGAAACGACGAGGACAACGATGGAGACCGCACGCTGGATGTGAGCGTGCCGCTCTTCCCGCAGAGACCGTGACGCGTGGCGCGGCCGGTTCCCTCACCTCCTGGCTTCCTCCCTCGCACAAGCCCGTGCGGTGCCCGCCGGGCCCTGCCGAGGGTCTTGGAAATCTTTGTTTTTCAATGTCAACCCGCTCGCGACTGGTGCGTTGTCGGCGAGAAGTGGGAATGCTGTCACTCTGCAAAAAGGAGGAAGGCCATGAACACGACACTGATTGGATGCTGCGCGGTGGTCATGCTGAGCGGAGTCACACCCGTTCTGGCCGAGGACGCCGCGACTCCTGCGCTCCAACTGGTGCAGGAGCGCAACCCCGGTGGGGGTGCGGACCGACTGGATCGCCGGGGCGACCGCATCGATCGAAGACTGGATCGTCGCGGCGATCGTATCGACCGACGGCTCGACCGGCGGGGTGATCGCGTCGACGACCGGCTCGACAACCGGGGCGACCGCATCGACCAGCGTCTGGACGAGAAGGCCGATCGGGCCAGGGCCAAGGGATACGACGGCCTCGCGGATCGGCTGGACCGGAAAGGCGATCGCATCGACAACCGGCTTGACCGGCGAGGAGACCGCATCGACAATCGCCTGGATCGACGTGGCGATCGTATTGATCGGCGGTTGGATCGCAAAGGCGACCGCATCGACCAGCGCATGGATCGTCGAGGGGATCGCATGCACAAGCGGATGAACAAGAAAGCCGGCCGACCCGGACCCCGTCGAGGCGGCGGGCGGTAAGCGTCGCCCGGTGGCCGGTCGTGGTTCATGGCGACCGGCCACCTCGACCGTGAGACTCCGCTGGCCAGGGGGAGGCGAGCATCCGCCCGCCTCACTGCATTCGCGTCGCTTCCTTCACAGGCGGCTCGATTCTGATATCCGGGCCTTGCACCGTGGGTAGTTGCCCTGCCTGCTTCTCCAGCAATCTCTCGTCATTCAGATTCTGCTCAAGGCTCTGCCGCGAGTCCTTGTCGTGGTAGGACGCGGCCTCAATGGCGGCCTCCGTGCCGAAGGCATTGTTCTGGCCTTGATCATTTCCGAGCGCCTGGCCGTGGACCGGATCGACTGGATTCCCGATGGGATAGCCCGGATGCTTCGGCAGCATTGAAGGATTCCCAAAGGCAAGCGAGCCACACAGGGCCGCGGCTGCAAACGTGGTGAGTATTGCAAGCCCTCGTTTCATGGCGTTCCCTCCTTGGTCCAGAAACAAAACAGCGTCCTCACGCACACCAAGTCTGGGAAGACGCAGAGGGAGGAGAACGCGTGTGGGGCTCGACGAACCGTGAAGGAGTCACCCCGGTGGCATGGCTGACCCTCCCGGACAAGTAGTAATGGCCCAGCATGCGCCCTAGCCGGTACTTCGTCAACCTGTGTTGGATACGTAGGACCGCTCCGTCGGCACGTCGTTGCGGCTCCGCCCGCCCGTCGAGCGTTTCAAAAAAAACTATGCGCGATGCAGGAAACGTGTTAGCGTTTCCCTCGGGTCAATCGTGAATCGAGCAGTGAGGTTCAACTTACAGGAGGGGTACCTATGGTCAGGAAGCTTCTGATCCTTCAACTCGCCGTGCTTCTGGTGTGTGGGCTCGCCGTCACCGCGCTGGCCGCGCATCCGGACGAAGGCCCCGGCTGCGGTCTTGGCAAGCTCGCGTGGTCGGATTACAGCAAGCAGAAGAACATCGGGCCGCAGGTCCTGATGGCGACCACGAACGGCACATTCGGGAGCCAGACCTTCGGCATCAGCTCGGGCACCTCGGGCTGCACCAACGACGGCGTGATCATGGGACAGCACAAGGTGAACACCTTCGCGTCCATCAACTTCGACAATCTCGCGCAGGAAATGGCCCGCGGCGAGGGCGAGCATCTCGCCTCTCTCGCCGAGCTGATGGGCATCCCGGCCGACCAGCAGCCGGCGTTCTTCGCGATGGCGCAGGAGCGCTACATCGCGCTAATCGAGGCCGGCGAGGAGTCGCCGGTCGCCTTGGTCAAGGCGTTGAACGATGCGACCGCCACCCACCCGGTTCTTGCACAAGTCTCCGCTTCCCGCTAAACTTCGCCCGGCCCCGGCCATGCCGGCCGGGGCCGCACCCTCCGCACCCCACTGAGATTGTTTCGCTACATCTGCGCGCTCCTGTCGTTCCTCGTCGTGGCGACCCCGACCTATGCGGCATCGGGATCGGCCGGCCGGTACCTCGACGAGCTGATCGAGCGGGCCGACGAGCTGAACCTCGCGCAGGATCGCGTCTGGCACCTGCTCCTCCATTATCGCAACAGCGTCTGGGGGGGGTACGAAAGCGAGGCCGACGATCCGGGATTCTTCCTCTCGCCCGAGGGGAAGCACGATCCAAGGGCGGAGCTGGAGGCGACGCTCGCGCGTTTCTTCTCGGATGAGCTCGTGGGCCGATCGCAACAACCCGCCCGATGCGCCTTCATCGCACGCTACCATTGGCTCGACGAGCGCCTGGGCTTCGACCGCGAGCGGTTGCCGCCGCAGCCGTGCGAGCGGTTCGAGAATTGGTACGCGGAGCTGAATCCCGACGCCATCACGCTGATCTTTGCCGCGGCCTTCATGAACAATCCGGCCTCGATGTTCGGCCACACCCTGCTCCGCGTGGACCAGAAGGGGCAGACCGAGCAGACCCGGATCCTCGCGTACACCATCAATTATGCCGCGGACGTGCCGCCCGATCCGGGTCTCATGTATGCGGTCTACGGGATCGGCGGCGGGTATCGTGGATTCTTTTCGACGGTTCCCTACTACCTCAAGGTGCAGGAGTACGGGGACATCGAGAACCGGGATCTCTGGGAGTACCGGTTGAATTTCAGCCACGACCAGATCAGGCGACTCCTCATGCACGCCTGGGAGTTGGGCAACGCGTCCTTCGATTACTACTTCTTCAAGGAGAACTGCAGCTACCATCTCCTGTCGCTGTTGGAGGTGGCCGATCCCAACCTTCACCTGCGGGCTCACTTCACCGTCTGGACCGTGCCCGCCGACACGGTGCGGCTGCTGGGGCGGCAGCCCGGCCTGGTCGCGGGCATCGTCTACCGTCCGGCGCGCAGCTCCGTGATCAAGCGGACGCGCGAGACCCTGACGGCCCGGGAGCGCCACTGGCTGAGTTTGATCCTCGAAAGTCCGGAACAGGCTCGGTCGAAGGGCTTCGAGGCTTTCCCGTTGCCACGTCGGGCGCTCGTGCTGGATCTGGCGTCGGACTACCTGTTATACAAGGCCGCCACGTCCCCCGAGGGGCGCGGGGAGTACAAGTCGAAGAACCGCACGGTGCTGGTCGAGCGGAGCCGGCTGCGAGTCCGTTCGGAGGCCGTGCCGGTTCCCCCCTTCACGAGCCCGCCCGATACGGGCCACGGGACCTCCCGCGTGGGACTGGGGGTCGGCTGGCGGAACGACGAGGTCTTCGAGGAGGTGGCGGTTCGGGCGGGGTATCACGACCTGCTGGACCCGGATGCCGGCTACACGCCGAATGCGCAAATCGAGCTGCTGTCCGTGCGGATTCGCCATTACGAGGACCGCGATCAGACGAGGCTCGATGGGCTCACGCTCGCCAGCGTGGTCTCGCTCTCCCCCGTCGACGCGCTCTTCCACCCTCCGTCGTGGAAGGTCAACGCGGGGCTGCAGACTGTCAGCACTGACCGCTGCGGGCTGTGCAGTGAGTGGAACGGGAATGCGGGGATCGGCGCCGCCGTCGAGTCGCGGTGGATCAACCGGGAGGTTCTCTTCGCCTTCGCGGAGGCCGACGCGAACTACAGCGAGGGCTACGAGGAGCACCACCGGGTCGGGGGCGGGGGGACGGTGGGGATCTTGGCGACGCTGAGTGCACGCTGGAAGGTCCTCGGCTCGGCGACCTATCTCGGCTACCCGCTCGGGGACCGATCGGACGACCTGCGCGCTTTCGCGGGCCTGCGCTTCACGATCCAGCAGAACTGGGCCGCCCGCTTCGAGTTCAATCACCGGGATGACGACGACCAGGGCGTGTTTGCGGTGCAGGCGTTCTTTTGATGAGAGCGTGGCGTGGTCGAGCGAGGTGCGGCAGGCTGCGGCGAAGGGTCGCTGTGATGGATTGTGGGCGAGGGGCCTAGGGGGTTGGCTCGATGCTGGTCCGCCATTTCTGCTGGTTGTCGATCGACTTCTGATGCTCCGCCGACGGCGGGGGCGGGGTGTAGCCCTCGATGCTCACCACCCGGTCGTCTTTGTCGTAGACGATCGAGGTTTGTTTCATCTCGCCCATCGAGGCCTCGATGAAGGTCCCCGGGATCTCGTAGAGACCCAAAGTGGCGAGGTCGATGTAGAGGTTCATGAGGGCCCGGTGGTTGTTCGGAGAGTTGCCCACCTCGAACTCGTAGGTGTTCCGTGATGTCCCGTCCGGCAACGGCTCCGAGGCCTTTGCGGTGCCGAGCTGAAGCTCGACGAGCTGGCGGCTCGAGCCGATCTCGAAGGCAGCGAAATCCGGCGCCGGCGTCCCGCTCATGGCCATGAGCACCGAGCACCCGCTGGAGAGAATCAAGAGGGCGGGGAGAAGGGCGATGGTGCCACGCGGCGTCGACCTAGGTGTAATGGAAGTCATGGGTCAGCGACTGGTCTTTGGTAAGGCTCCTGCTTTTCCTGCTCCTGTGAGTCAAGAAACCATATATCATCGAGGATCAGCGCGGGCAAACGGTTTCGGGAATGCCGACGGTCCGAGCATGGCGGTCTTATGAGCAGTTGGCTGGACCAGGTCTTCGTCTACCACCCCTCGCCCTGGCAGCAGCGGGATTGGGCCAGGGTGAGCGGGCTGCCGCTCGAGGACGTCTGGCTGGATACCCCCGACGGCCTGCGACTCTTCGGCTGGTTCGTGCCCGCCCGGACCTCCGGGGCGTCGCCGGTCCTGCTCTGGTGCCACGGTAACGCGGGCAACATCATCAACCGGCTGCCAAATCTCGTCGCCTTGCATCGGATCGGCGTCTCCGTCTTCCTGTTCGACTATCGCGGCTATGGATTGAGCACGGGGCAGCCCACGGAGGGGGGCCTGTACCAGGATGCGCTGACCGCCTACGCGTATCTCGTCGAGACCCGCCGGACGCCGGCGACACGCCTGGTGGTGTTCGGCCGCTCCCTGGGCGCCGCGGTGGCGGGAGCGGTGGCAAGCCAGAAGCCGGCCGCAGGCTTGATCTTGGAATCACCATTCCCCTCTGTGGCGGCCGTCGCGCGGGACTATTACTTCGGGCTGCCCGCGGATTGGTTTCTCACCGCGCGCTTCGACCTGTCCGAACGCCTCCCAACGATCAAGATGCCGACCCTGGTCATCCATGGTGATCGCGACGAGGTGATCCCGATCGAGCTGGGCAGACGGGTCTACGAGGCCGTGACAGCGCCGAAGAGCTTCTACGAGGTCCGCGGGGCCGGGCACAACGACCTCTACGTGGTGGGAGGACGGGCCTACTTTCGGCGACTGCAGGACTTCGTGACCCAGGTCGTGCGCTGAGGGTGCGGCGACCGGCCCGGCGGCGTCGGACAGGCTCGTTCGCGCAAGATGATTTGTTTTGAGGTTGAGACTCGATTTTTGTTAGAGTCCGCGGGATTTGTTCCATGATTCCGCGGCCTGTCGACCAATCAGGAGCGTCGATGTTGCTGAGCGAGACCCACCTGGCTGACGTGCGAGCCCTCTTCAACCGCCTGGGCCGCGGGCTGTGCGCAGTCCTGTCCGTCGCGGTCCTCGCGGCGGCGGTCGGATGCGCGTCGAAGGGGACGGTCCCGTCCGCGCAGACGAATGGCCCGCCCACCGACGGGGCGGAGGCCGCGGCGCCTCTACCCGGGGAGGAAACCGATCAGGAGCCGACCGAAAAGGACGAATTCTTCGATCCCTTCGCGCTGCGGGATGATGAAGGACAGGCGGTCATCGAGGAGTACGACCCCTGGCAGCCGTACAACGAAGTCGTCTTCGAGTTCAATCATCGGCTCGACAGGTATGTGTTCAAGCCGCTCGCCCAGGGCTACGATTTCATCGTGCCGAACGCCGCGCAGCGGGGCGTCTCGAACGCCTTCCACAACGTCCGATTCGCGCCGCGGTTTTTGAACAACCTGTTCCAGGGCAAGTTCAAGGGCGCGGGACTGGAGGTCTCGCGGTTCTTGATCAACACGACGGTGGGAATCGCGGGCTTGTTTGATCCCGCGAAAGATCTCTTCGATCTCGATACGCCCGACGAGGACTTTGGCCAAACGCTGGGGTATTACGGCGTCGGGCCGGGGCCGTACCTCTTGATTCCTTTCTTCCCGGCACCCCTGACTGCCCGGGACGCTGTGGGCTTCGTGGTCGACCTCGGGTTGGACCCGTGGAATTACCTGGTGCTCCCCTTCGTCGAGGTGGAGAGCTGGCCCCAGGTCGTCACAGATGAAAACACGGCCTTGTGGTTGAACTGGGGGCTGCGGGGCATGGATATTCTCAACACGCGCTCGTTGAACCTTGAGACCTTCCAGGGCGTCGAAGAGGCGGCCATCGATCTTTACGGCGCGGTACGGAACGGCTACCTGCAGCGACGGGCCAAATCCATCCAGGAATAGCGCGCGGGGTCACAGGAGTCATACCGAAGCGGTATACAGGGGTCCCGATTGGGACTTGCGACCCGCCGCGCCCCTCGGTACGATAGCCCACCATGCCGGGGTCCGGGGGCGGCTCATTACTCTCCAGCGTGCACGAAGACGGTGACATTCCTGATGCTGGGCGGCATCATGAGAACCCCTCCTGTGTAAGGAGGGGCAGGGGAGGTAGAGCACAGTGTCCACACAAAGGACAGGAACGGACATGTTGCGGGATGACCGAACAATTACTGAGATTTCTCGTCTGGACTTTGCTTCTCGTCTCCTGCGGAGGATGGTCTGACGCCGTCGCGTCGGTACCCTCGAGCGGCGCGGACCCGGAGCCATCCGTCTACTTCGACTTGAGCGGGTCGCCGCCGGCCGGAGCCGCGAGTCCCGGGCAATCCCTCCAACTCTCCATTCGCCTGACCGCGGTCCAACCCCACGAAGATCACACCGTCGTGGCCATCATCGAAGGCGATGCCGTCACCCGCCGGCTGGTCCCCATGCAATTCGAGGCGCAGGACCAGGCGTTTCATTCGACCGTGATGTTGGAGCCGATCATGCCGGAGCTCCCCTCGGTGCAGACAAGGGCCCTGCGCGTGAGCGCGACCTTCGCGCGCCTGAGAGACATGGCGCTCGACGAATTTTTGGTCCGGTCGGTTTACTTGACGATTGGGCTGACGCCGGCAGAGACGACGCTGAGCGCGGCGCCCCCCAGCTCGACCCCGCACGTCTTGAGCGAGGGATTCTCCGAGGAACAGGTGCGAGGACCCGCTGCCGTGCCCGACGAAGGCGGCGGGGCGTTCTCCGAACAGAACATCATCCCCCGCCCCCTTCCCCCCCAAGCGCAGGTCTACTGGCGGGACGTCAGTGAGCGGCTCGGCCAACGCTGGCGCCAGCCCGCCGCGCGCGCGACGAACAGTCGGCCGGCGGGCGCCGGCGTGGCCGTCTGGTTTCGCCTGCACGCCAACGGGGAGGCCCAGCTCATTCAGATCGAGCGCAGCTCGGGCGTCCCGGAGATCGACGAGGCGGGTCTCCAGGCTGTCCTTCGCGCGCACCCCTTTCCTCCCTTTCCCGAGGATGTCACCGACGAGTCGGTGGACATGCACGTCGAGTTCGGTCCGGCACAGGCCCCCTCCCGTTCCGCGATCCAGCAGAACAGGTCCCCCGACGCGCCTTGACCTCCCCCTCGCTTGACCACCTCCAGAAAAGCCAGTACGCTGAAACGGCGAGCTGTCGAAGCCATCGCCAATCAGGGTCCAGCGAGAACCAACATCCATCATGGCGAACCAAGCCGAAATCCAAGGGTCAGTCGTGCCGACGCGCTACTGGCATCGGTTGGAGGACGGACGGATCCAGTGCGACGTCTGTCCGCGCTTCTGCAAGCTGAACGAAGGACAACAGGGGCTGTGCTTCGTCCGCGCGCGGCAGAACGATCAGATCGTGCTCACCACCTACGGGCGGTCGAGCGGGTTCTGCGTCGATCCCGTCGAGAAGAAGCCGCTCAACCATTTCCTGCCGGGGTCCTCGATCCTGTCGTTCGGCACGGCCGGCTGCAACCTCTCCTGCCGCTTCTGCCAGAACTGGGACATCAGCAAGTCCAGAGAAATCGATACGCTGGCCGACCAGGCGTCGCCGCAGACCCTCGCCCGCGCCGCACAGGAATTGGGGTGTCGCAGCGTCGCCATGACCTACAACGATCCGGTCATCTTCCACGAGTATGCGATCGACGTGGCGCAGGCCTGCCGCGAGCTCGGCATCAAGTCGGTGGCCGTGACGGCCGGGTATGTCTGTGAAGAGCCGAGGGCGGAGTTCTACCGGTACATGGACGCGGCGAACGTGGATCTCAAGGCGTTCACGGAGCGCTTCTACAAGCAGATCTGCGCGGGCAGCCTCCAGCCGGTGCTCGAGACGCTGCTCTACCTCAGGCGCGAAACCAGCGTCTGGGTCGAGATCACCACGCTCTTGATCCCCGGAGAGAACGACTCGGAGGCCGAGCTGGAAGCGCTCACGCAGTGGGTCGTGGACAAGCTCGGGCCGGACGTCCCCCTGCACTTCACGGCCTTCCATCCGGATTGGAAGATGATGGACAAGCCAGCCACGCCGCCCTCGACGCTGACCCGCGCGCGTCGCATCGCGCAGAAGAACGGCGTGCGACACGCCTACACGGGCAACGTCCAGGACGAGGAGGGCGGCAGCACCTACTGCCACGGCTGTGGCCGGAAGGTGATCGGGCGGGACTGGTACGTCCTGACGGCCTACAACCTCACCAACGACGGGCACTGCGCCTTCTGCAAGACGCCCTGCGCGGGGCTGTTCGACGGACCGCCGGGGAACTGGGGCGCCAAACGCATGGCCGTCCGCCTCGCAAACTTCTCAGCGCCGTCCCACTGAATCGCCCTCGTCGATCCCCTACGCGCCGGGCGTGAGCACGCCCGCGCCCTGGATACGGCCCTCCTTGAGCGCCTGCAGGGCGTCATTCGCCTCCTCGAGCGCGAACCGCTGCGTGTGCGTGCGGATCGGGATGGCCGCCGCCTCGCGGAACAGCTCGTCGCCGTCCCGTTTCGTGTTCGCCGTCACGCTCCGGATCGTGCGTTCGCCGAACAGGTCATGATCGTAGTCGATCTCCGGGATGGGGGTCAGGTGGATGCCGGCGATCGCCAGCGTCCCCCCGCGATCGAGCGCCCGGAGCGCCGGGATGACGAGCTCGCCGGCCGGGGCGAAGAGGATCGCGCCGTGCAGCTTGTCCGGCGGCGCCTCGTCCGCGGCGCCGACCCAGGCGGCGCCCAGCTCCCGCGCCAGGTCGCGGTGCTGCTCCGTCAGCGAGCACACGTAGACCCGGCAATGCCGGTGCCGCGCGATTTGGATGACGATGTGGGCGGAGGCGCCGAAGCCGTAGAGCCCCAGCCGCTGGCCGGGCTGGATCTGGCTGAGTCGGAGGGCCCGGTAGCCGATGATGCCCGCGCAGAGAAGCGGCGCGGCTTCGTCGTCCCGAAAAATATCCGGAATCGGGTAGGCGAAGGACTCGGGCACGATGGCGTGCTCCGCGTAGCCGCCGTCTTCGTGGTAACCCGTGAATCGGGCCTGCAGGCAGAGGTTCTCTCGCCCGTCCCGACAGAACTCACAGTGGCCGCAGGTGGCCCGCAGCCACGCGATGCCGACGCGGTCGCCTTCTCTGAGGCCGTGGACGCCGCGGCCCAGGCGGTCGACGATGCCGACGACTTCGTGGCCCGGGATGATGGGTCGCGTTGCGGGGGGCAGGTCGCCCTCGACGACGTGCAGATCGGTCCGGCACAGGCCGCAGACGCGGACCCGCACGCGCACCTGCCCCGGCCCGGGCTCCGGCACGGGGACATCGCGCAAGACCAACGGATGCCGCTCGGCCGGCGCCGTCCGCTCGAAGACCATCGCTCTCATTCCGGGCTCCTCACATCCTGACCACGCCCCCGGCTCCGCGCGAGGCACGCAATGACCTCGTCGTCCTCCGTCTGGGAGAAATCCTCATAGAACGGGCCGATGGCGAAGAACCGCTCGGGCCGGTGCAGGATGACGACCGTGTCGGCCTTGTCTTGCAACTGGCGCCGGGCATCCGGCGGCGCGACGGGGAGGGCGGCGACGAGGTGGGGCGCCGCCAGCGAGCGGAGGCCCGCCAGCGAGGCCAGGAAGGTCGCCCCCGTGGCGAGGCCGTCATCGACGAGGATGACGGTCTTTCCGGACAGCGACGGCAGCGGGTGCCCGTGTCGATATCGCGAGACCTGGCGGTCGATTTCTGCTTGTTGCCGGCGAACCTCCGCCTCGAGCTGGGCGCTCGACACGCCGAATTGCTGGATGACGTTCGGATTCACGTGGCGATAGCCTGTTTCCGTGAGGGCACCCATGGCCAGCTCGGGATTCCCCGGCGCACCGAGCTTTCGCGTGACCAGGACGTCGAGGGGCAAACCCAGGGCCCGGCTGATCTCGTCCGCGACGATCACGCCTCCGCGTGGCAGGGCCAGCACCTGCACGTCCGGCGCCCGGTCGTATTGCCTGAGAGCCTCGGCCAGCCGGCGTCCGGCGTCGCGGCGATCGCGGAACAGGATTTCACCATTCATGCGTCACGCCCTGCGTCGGTGAAGAAGGTGAGTGATGGTAGACTAGCACGATCCGTTGCCGGAATGGACACCCCACTGAGCCGAGCGCCAGAACGTTTCGGTGGCACGTTCCGGCTGTGGCGGTGGTATACTTGGGCCATTCAAATTGCCCTGTCGCGCGATACCGGCGACGAGCCCATCCATGACCGGGTTGTTCCGGCTTCATTCTTCCACCAATCCCATGTCCCCCTGTTCTGGGCGAGGAGCGCACGGACGATCATGAGTGCCGAACGCGTGTCCGTTCACGGAGAATGGTCCTCCCGGTGGACCTTCATCCTGGCGACGACGGGTGCCGCGGTCGGGTTGGGAAACATCTGGAAGTTTCCCTACCTGGCCGGGGAGCACGGCGGGAGCGCCTTTGTCCTCGTCTACCTCGTCTTCGTCGCGCTGTTGGGCATCCCCATGATGATGGCGGAGGTCATGCTGGGCCGCAGGGGCCGCCAGACGCCGATGTTCACGATGCGCTACCTCGCGGAGGAGACGAACAGGACGACCCATTGGCAGCTCCTCGGGCTCGCGGGGACCGTGGCCGGGGTGCTGATTCTCTCCTATTACAGCGTGATCGGGGGCTGGACGCTGTCCTATGTGTTTCGGAGCGGAAACGGGGATTTTCACGACGTCACGCCCGAGCAAGTCTCGGGCGTCTTCGCGAGCTTCGTGGGCGACCCGCTCACGGTCATCGGCTGGCATACGGCGTTCATGGTCATGACCATGCTCATCGTGGCGCGCGGGGTCCAGGGGGGCTTGGAGCAGGCCACGAAATACCTCATGCCCGCCCTGGTCGCCTTGCTGCTGGTGGTGGTCGGATACTCCGCCACGACCGGCTACATGGACGAGGGCCTGACGTTCCTCTTCGCGGCGGACTTCAGCAAGTTGACCGGGACGAGCATGCTCGCCGCGATGGGTCAGGCGTTTTTCAGCCTCAGCCTGGGGATGGGCACGATCATGGTGTACGGCTCCTACCTGCCGGCGGGGACCTCCATCGCGCGAACCTCGATCCTCATCGCGCTGGCGGACACGTCGATCGCGGTGATCGCCGGTATCGCCATCTTCCCGATCGTCTTCGCCAATGGTCTGGAGCCCGGCGCCGGCCCCGGCTTGATCTTCGAGACCCTCCCGCTCGCCTTTTCGCAGATGCCCGGCGGCCTGGTGGTCGGCGTGCTCTTCTTCGTGCTCCTGCTGGTCGCGGCCTGGACCTCCTCCATTTCGCTGATCGAGCCGGCCGTCACGCTGTTCATGGAAAAGTTCAGGATGACGCGGCACCAGGCTTCGGTCTGGGCCGGGGTCGGCACATGGGGGCTGGGGCTGGGCACGGTGTTTTCGTTCAACCTCTGGGCAGACTACAAGATCTTCGACAAGACCTTCTTCGATCTCCTCGATCACCTCACCTCCAACATCATGTTGCCGCTCGGCGGGCTCTTCATGGCCGTCTTCGCCGGCTGGCTCATGGCCCGCGAGATGAGCGCGTCCGAGCTGCGGCTCGAGGGCTGCCGCGGCTTCACGGTCTGGCACGGCCTCATCCGCTACGTCGCCCCCGTCGCGATGCTCGTCGTCTTCGCCTACGCGGTGGGGATCATCGAGCACTGACTTGTACCGTTGTGGGTGTGGGCAAGCCCCAAGGCTGTGCCATTGAGTTTCCATGAGCGTTGGGCCTGCCAGCGGAGCATCAAGATCACGTTTTCGCTTGTAGCTGCGCCATCTCATGGCGCCCATGTGGACCGCGGCAGCGTGAGACGCTGTGGTTCGACAGGCTCACCACCCGACTCGGCCGAGCTCGTCGCGGGCCGAGCCATGTCGAGGGGCAGCTACAGGATTCGGAACATCGTCGCGTGATACGTTGCCGGCAGGAGTGATGCCCGCGCAAAGACAAACGATCCGCCAGCAGATCGCCGAGAGCCTCACGGGGACGCTCTTGTCGGCCCATCAATTGGCGGGCATGTTGGGAATTCGCGAGCGCGAGGTGGAAGAGCACCTGACTCATATCGTCAAAACGGTGGCGAGGGACCGGACCAAGCAATTCGTGATCGATCCGGCGAGCTGTATCGGGTGCGGCTACGTGTTTCGCGGAAGGACGAAGCTCACGACGCCGAGCCGCTGCCCGACGTGCAAGAGCGAGGGAGTTTCACCGCCGCGGTTCGGTATCCAAACTCGAAGCTAATCTCCAGGAAAAGGCGTGTTCGGGATGAAAGGTCGCCGGTCCCGCGGGTGGCGCGGCGACGGGCGCCCGGGCGCGCGCAGCGGACGGGCCCCGCCTTCGCCGAGGGCCAGACGGACGAATCAGTGGTGCTGCCTGCCTGAACTGGCGCGAAGGCGGGTGGAGCGAGCACGGCTGGGCTGGCGCCGCGACAGGACCCGCGGGAGCTGAGATTGATCGAACGAACAGTTTCGCCAGGAAGATAGAATTCAGCGCTTGGTCTCGAGAAGCTCCTGGGCCTTCTCGCTCGCCTCTTTCACGAGAATCCCCATCTTCGGATGCGAGGGTTCCAGGTCGACCTGGAGCCCATGCTCCCTGACGCGCTCGCTGGCCACGGGCCCGATCGAGGCGATCACCGCTTGCTTCAGCGCGGCCCGGACCGCTTCCGTCTTGCCATCCTGCTCGGCCACCTGCATGACATGGTCGATCTGCGCGGCATTGGTCACCAGGACGACCGCCACCTGGTTCTCGGCGATCTTGTGGATCACCTGCCGCAGCGGCCCCACATCCTCGGGGAGCGCCCATCGATACACGGGCAGGCGGGTCACCCGTGCGCC
>JBFKNO010000006.1:0-23946 GCA_041629275.1 Nitrospiraceae bacterium | reverse complement strand
GGCGCGAACCTCGGCCTCCTCCTCGTGGATTACGTAGATCAATCCGTCCTTGTCCTCAATCGCCGGCTCCTTCCCCTGCGCCGGGCTGAGGGTGATCGGAAGCCGGATGAAGTGGAGGTTGTAGAACTTGTCGTTGTTCGCGTTCTGCGGGCAGAGGCTCCAGCGGCCCTGCTCGCCCGGCTTCGCCGGCTCGGCGGTCCGCACGCCGTTCTCGTCCTGGTGGATCATCTCCAGCCAGGGCGCCCCGTTGTGGTTCGGGGGGAAGGGAATCCGCTTGCCGAAATGCGGCTTCAGCAGGGGCCAGGCCAGCTTGCCGGTCTTGGGATTGAACAGGATCGCCGGCCGCTTGCCCGGCATGGACGACTTGTACTTCGGGTTGGGCGTGGTGCTCTCCCGCTCGCCCATGGCCCTGTTGCCGTTCCAGGCCCAGTCCCACACCGTCGCGTCGTAGGCGAGGATCTGGCCCTTCTCGTCGGCGGTGTGCCCAGGCTGCCCCATCGTGGGCAACTGGATCTCCACCCAGTCCTTGATGTTGACCACGGCCGGGTCGGACTTCCAGTTCGTCTTCCCCTTGGCCACGATCTTGAACAGTTTGCCGAACCACTCCACGGTCGTCCCGACGAGCTTGTCCGAAGGCACGCCAGTCTTCACGCGGCCGACGCGGTCCGGCAGCTCGCGGAGATCCGGCATGACGTCGGTGTGGTGCTCCCCGACCTGGAGCGTGTTGTAGGTCCGCCCGTAGCCCCACATGCCCGCCACGTAGTGGTGCGCGACGTGGCAGTGGAACAGGAAGTCTCCCGCCAGCCGCTGGCAGAGACCGGAGCCGCACTCGTTCTCGAGGTCGAGCGCCTCGGAGGGCCCGATCACCTCGACGTCCACGCGATCGGTCTTGGTCCGGACATTGGGATACTTCACCGGGCCGTCGGAGGCCAGGTGCCACAGCTCACGGTCCAGGGCCCGCGGGCTGCGCGGCCACCGGATCGACCCGCCGTGCGGGTGGTGGCTGTGGAAGACTTCCGAGCCGCCGTGCACCAGGCGCCACTTGACCGGATCGCCCAGATAGGCCCTGGGCAGGGTGGTCGGGATGTCGCCGAAGGTGTAGGCGCTGTAGGCCGAGGACTCGTCCTCGAAGCCGAAGTACTCGTGCTGCACGTGCATGTTGTTGATGCCGAACGGCTCGCTCCGGTAGTTGATGGCCCGGCCGCCCGGCCGATAGGCGTCCGTCAGCGGGTCGCGCTGCGGCAAGAAGTCGCCCTTCTTGTTCAGGGGCCTGAACGCCTCGTCGCCGATCTCATGATAGAAGAGCACGTGCTCCCGGAAATCGGGCCCGGAGCCGTTGTCGATCATCACCTGCCAGCCGCTCTTGGCTTCCGTCGCCTCTCCCGCGCCAAGCGGGTCGAGATAGCGGGACCCTTTCGGCTCGACCACGAAGGCGCCGAACAGACCCATCACGGTCAGCTCGCGCTCGTTGCTCCAGGAGTGGAACTGCCGGACGCCTTCCTGCGTCCACGGGTGGATGTACCACTCCATCTCCGCCGATTTCCCTGGCTCGACGATCGACTCCGGGTTGGTGGTGAGGGCCGGCTTTCCGGTCGCGCTGATGATCATCGGCGCGCCGTTGATGTGCAGGCTGCCGGACTCGTACTCCATCTGGTTGCGCAGGGTGATCCTGAGGCAGTCGCCCTGGTTGGCCCGAAGGACGAGCGGCTGAATGGCGTCGCCCTGGAGCCCATTGCTCACGGCTCCGGGATCCCACTCGTGCTCATCACTCTCCCGCGCTTCCGCGTTTCGTTTCTCCTCCGCGCGAACCTTGTCGATGCTCTCCGTGAGGACATACATGTAGCCCGGGTAGAAATCCAGCCACTGGTTCAGCGTGATCTCCACGGCGATCATGGAGACATCGTACTGCTTCACCGGCACGCCCGCGGGACAACGCCCGCCGGTGCCGGCCACCGGCTCCACGCTGAAATCGGAGGCCAGGAGGAAGCTCGATCCGTCCTGCCCCATGTATTGGTGCATCATGGACATGTTGTTGTAGCCGCCGGATGTCTGCTGCGCCGCAGCGTCCTGCTGCATTTGGTTCTGCATGCGGTCCATCAGGCGATGGTGCTGGAGCTCGACCTGTTCCGAGCGACCCGCTCGTCCCTCGATGGCCTCCTCCACCTTGGTCTGGCCGACGAGCGCCTCCTGCCACGAGGTCCCGGACTGAGAGACCGGCGTGGCCTGGGCCTGATGCTCGTGCGCGGTCGCCCCGCCCTCCGCCATCGCAGGAATGGCCGCCAAGCTGATGCTCAGCAGCGCCGCCTGCAGCCCGAGCGCGAGGCGAATCGCCGCGTGCCGGTGTGTGAATACGAAAGAGTGCATGACACGGCCTCCTTTCATAAGAAAAGGCAATGGGCCAGAGGCGATAGGCTATAAGGCCGATCCTCGACGCGCGTCCCCTGTCTCACCCTTGTGCCCAATGTGTGAAATCCAATCTCTGCACGTACGCTCAGAATGAAGTTTCTCTCCTCCGACCTCTTGCCTAACGCCCGTCGCCCGACGATAGTTAGAGCTGGTGAAGGGGCCCATCGGGTCGACAGGTGGGTAATTCGGAGGCCGGTCCAAAATCACCCGCCCTTCACCAGCGACCCCGTCATAGCGCAAGTGCCGTGCCGCCTGCCCACGCATGCCTCGCGGGCATCAAATCTTCATGTAATATCAACGCGTTGTTGAGGTGAGTGGAGGGAAAGGCCTGGCGTGCGTCAAAGGATCTTTTTCTAATCTCTTACACAGCGTTCTCCTGACCCTGACTGGAAACTGAATGGTTTCAACCAGTTCGACTGTCCACGCCATTGGACAGCCGTACCTGGTATTTGGGTCAGATCGGGGCAGTTTCAGGGTGGGCCGGGGCGGTTCTGCGGATTTTCAAAGATTCAGCGCAGGCCATATATACGTATTTTATTGTACAAGCTCGCGCGGCTGATCTTCAGGAGCTGGGCGGCCCGAGAGCGGTTTCCGCCCGCCTCCTGCAGGGCCCGGGCGATCCGTTCGCGCTCGGCCTGCCGCTTGGCCTCGCCTCCCACCGTCCAGAGGTCACCGGGAGGCTCGGGCTCCGGCGCCCGCCCGAGCAGATCTTCGGCGGTCAGGATCCCGGCTCGCGCGGTCACCACGGCCCTCTCCACGACATGCTGAAGCTGACGCACGTTGCCCGGCCATGGGGCCCGGACGAGCGCCGCCATGGCCTCATCGGCGACACGGAGCACCGGTCGCCGGTGGCGACTGCACGAAACCCGAAGGAAGTGATCGGCGAGGCGAGGGATGTCCTCCCGCCGATTCCGGAGGGGCGGGAGAAAGAGGGGGAGAACCGACAGTCGATAGTACAAGTCTTCGCGAAACTGCCGCACCTTGACGAGGGGTCCCAGATCCTTGTTGCTGGCCGAGATCACGCGCACGTCGACTTTAATCGCCCGATTGCTGCCGACCGGTTTGATCTCGCCCTCCTGGATGACCCGGAGCAGCTTGGCCTGGAACTGAGGGGACGTGTCCGCGATCTCGTCGAGAAAGATCGTCCCCTCGTCGGCTTCCTCGAACAGGCCCTTCTTGTGAGCCACCGCGCCGGTGAACGCGCCTTTCACGTGCCCGAACAGCTCGCTTTCCAGCAGCGTCTCGGGGAGGGCGCTGCAATCAACCACGACGAACGCCTTGCCGCCGCGCGGGCTCATGCGGTGAATCGTCCGGGCGACCAGTTCCTTTCCGGTCCCGCTCTCGCCCTGGAGCAGCACGCTCGCCGGGCTGTCGGCAACCAGCCTGATCATGTTGACGAGCTCGCGCATGGGGGGGCTCCCCCCGATGAGCTCGGCCGTGCCCTCCTCACCGGCCGGGCGGCCAGACTCCGGCACCACCGCCGACCCGGCCCCCTCCTGGCCGCGGCGGCGCGTCCGCGCGCCGAAGAGGACGAGCACCGACTCGACCCTGCCGTCGGTCGCAAGCAGCGGAAACGCCTGG
Source organism: Nitrospiraceae bacterium (assembly GCA_041629275.1). Classification (GTDB taxonomy): domain Bacteria; phylum Nitrospirota; class Nitrospiria; order Nitrospirales; family Nitrospiraceae; genus JBFGRM01. The sequence goes on along the minus strand of JBFKNO010000006.1, from coordinate 19,959 downwards.
TGCATGCCGCAGTTGGCGCCATCCCCTCTGACGGTGCAGGACAACGTCCGGATCTCGCCGGAGCGAAACACTTCGTTGGCCGGGCAGGTCCCACAGGGGTCGCTCCGGTTGAGGAAGGCCTCGTAGCACTTGGCGGGCTGCAGCAGCCGGGGCTCGCCTCCCCAGCCGGCCTCATTGGCGTAGATAATGGTGAGGTCGCGGTCGACCACCATGACGCGTGAGCACATGCGGTCGGCGAGCAGCTGGAGGGCCTCGATGCGGGCGGAGAGAATGGGGTCCTGCGAAAGAGGGACGTGTGCGTGAGATCCGGCCATCTCCAGTATCCTTGAGTGCTCGAGGGTGGCCTGCTCAGGCCGGCATGTTACTCCCCTCTTCATGCTTTAACAACCGCTTGATCGTGTCCTTGAGATCCCCCAAACGGACGGGCTTGTCGAAATAGGCCGCCACCCCAAATCGAAGCAGGTCGGCTCTGGTCCGCGCATCGCCGAAGCAGGTCATGACGATGATGGGGCAGGCCGGCGCGAAATGGCGTAGGCGCGCCACGTAATCCAGGCCCCCGGCCGGCATGCGGAGGTCGGTGATGATCAGCGCAGGAGGGGTCGCCAAGAGAAACTGGAGGGCCTCGTCCCCGTCGGCCGCCTCCTTCAACGGGTAGCCGAGGTCCCACAGCTCGTCACAGAGCAGGCTGCGCATCTCATGATCATCTTCAACGAGGAGGATCGTGGGCCGGACCATTGCGTCTCTGACCTCGCAAGGTATCGCTTCGCTTACGCGGTCGTTTCCGCAATCGCCGTGCCACCCGACCCGCTGGTTTGCTCGACCCGTTTTCTACCGAACCCCATGATTCTGTGACATTTTATGGATCACGCGGAGGGCGCGAGGCGCGAGCATTGACGAAAAAAACCCCAGCGAGGGCCGCCGTCCTGGCGCAGGACGCTACAGCGGGAAAAAGCTTTCAGGGCCTTGTCTGGGTCCGATGGCTGGGCAGGGTCATCGTGAAGGTGGTTCCGCTTCCCGGTTCACTCTCGACGGTGATGGAACCGTGGTGCTCCTGGATGATGCCCGTCACGACGTTGAGGCCAAGGCCGGTCCCTTTCCCCACCTCCTTGGTCGTGAAGAAGGGCTCGAAGATCTTCGTCAGGTGCTCCCGCGAAATCCCCTGCCCGGTGTCGCTCACGCTCAACATGACCTCGCCCTGCCGGGGATGGGCGGAGATGCGCAACGTGCCGCCCTGCTCCATCGCATGAACGGCGTTCAGGAAGAGATTCAACAGCACCTGGCTGATCTGGTCCGGGTCTCCGTCGATCTCCGAGACGGCCCCGTCGAAGTCGATTTCCACGACGATCCCGTGCTTCGTCAGCTTCTCCTGGATCATCTCGAGGGTCTCCTCGACCGTCCGGCGCAAATCCATGCGGCGCAGCTCCGCCGGGCGCCGCCGGGCGTAGGCCAAGAGCTGGTTCATGATCTTGGTGATCCGCTCGACCTGCCGGACGATCGTCGCGAGCCCCTTGCGCGCCGCCTCGTCCTCGGAACGCTGCAGGAGATACTCCGCGCGCCCAAGGATGACGTTCATCGGCGTGCCGATCTCGTGGGCTAGCCCCGATGCCAGGACCCCCAGCTCGGCGAGTTGCTCCGTCCGGCGGAGCTGCTCCTCCACGCGCTTGCGCGCCGTGATGTCGCTCAGGTATCCCTCGATCGCCACCAGCTCGTCGTTGGCCCCGAACACGCCGCGCCCCTGCTCCCAGACCCATCGGGTTTCCCCGTGCTTGGTCGCGATGCGATAGAGCAGGCTGAACGGCTGGCGCAACCGGACCGCGGCCTGAACCTCGTCCCAGACGCGGTCGCGGTCCTCCGGGGCGATCAGGTCCCTCCCGAAGGTGACCTCGCGGTTCCGGAGCAACTCCTCCGGCTGGTACCCGGTCAGTGCCAGGCACCCCTGGCTCACGAACTCCATGGGCCAGTCCCGCGCGTTCTCGCAGCGATAGACCATGCCGGGCAGGTTGCTCATCAATGTCGACATGAAGCGTTGGCTTTCCTCGAGCGCCTGCATCGCGCGCTGGCGGTCCGTCAGGTCCCGCAGGATGACCGTGAACAGCTTCCTGCCCCCCGTCTCCGCCTGCGAGATCGAGGCTTCCAGTGCGAACTCCTCCCCGTTCGCGCGAAGGCCGAAGATCGTGCCCAGCCTCCCCATGCTCCGGCTGGTGACCTTGGTCTCCCCGAATGCCCGGATGTGCTCGCGGTGGCGCTCGCGGAACCGTTCCGGGATGAACCGATCGATGCACTGGCCGAGGACGTCCTCCGCCCGACAGCCGAACATCCGTTCCGCCGCCGTGTTGAACAGCGTCACCCGCTGGGCCTCGTCGACGGTGATGATCGCGTCCATCGCCGATCGGATGATGCCGTCCAGCCGCGAGCCCTGCTCCTTGAGCAGCGTGATCTCCTGCCCCACCAGGAACAAGCCGTCCGCCGTCCCGTCCTCGTTGACCAGCCGTGTCGCGGTCCATGACACCCACCGGGGGTCGTGGCCCTGCGCCTGCCAGAGGATCTCGAAGACGCGCGCGGGATCCCCCGCCCCCACCTTGGCGAGATCATGCTCCACGGCCTCCCGCTCGGAGGCCGGGATGCAGACCTCCAGGTAATCCTTCCCGAGGACCTCTTCACGCCGCAGCCCAAAAAAACGCTCCGCTTCCTTGTTCCATTCGACGATGCTGGCGGTCGTGCGGAGCACCACGATCAGGACGCCGGAGCTACTCGCGATGAAACGGAACCTCGGGTCGTCGCCCCTCAAGGCGCGGGAGCCTGGAGCGCGGGGGGGCCGGCGCGGCGGCCTGGTCGTCGCGCGACGGCTTTTGACTTTGGAGTTTCGCTTGGCCATGACAGGGGCTTGGGCGGGGGCTGCTGCGGACAGACCTCGTGGCTTACGCCTTGGCCTTCTCCTGGATCTCCCCGAGCTTGCGGTAGAGCGTCTTGCGATCGATCCCGAGAACTTGCGCGGCTTGATATTTGTTCCCGCCGGTCTTGTCCAGAATGCGGAGGATGTATTCGCGCTCGACCTCGTCGAGCGACAAGTGGCGCTCGACGGCCTCGTCGATGACCCGACGGTCCCCCCTCGAGCCCTGGATCGCCTCGGGAAGGTCCGTCGGCATGATCTTGTCGCCGCGCGCCAGCGTCACCGCGCGCTCGATCACGTTCTCCAGCTCGCGCACGTTGCCGGCCCAGTCGTAATCGACCATCAGCGCGAGCGCGGTCTCGCTGATCCCGGTCAACGGCTTCTGGCTCCCCTCGGCGTACTTCTTCAAGAACGCCTCCGCCAGCAGGGGAATGTCGTCCCGGCGATCGCGGAGCGGCGGCATGTGTATTTCGATGACGTTGAGGCGATAATACAGATCCTCACGAAAGCGCTTGGCCTTGACCTCTTCCTCCAGCGACAGATTCGTCGCGGCAATGATCCGCACCTCGACGGGCACGGACCGCGTCGCGCCCACCCGCCGGATCTCTCGCTCCTGGATCACGCGCAGCAGCTTGGCCTGGAGCATGAGCGGAAGCTCGCTGATCTCGTCGAGAAACAGGGTGCCTTTGTTCGCCTCCTCGAAGAGCCCGCGCTTGTCGGCTTTCGCATCCGTGAAGGACCCTTTCAAGTGACCGAACAGCTCGCTTTCCAGCAGGGCTTCCGGTATCGCGGCGCAGTTCACCGGCACGAAGGGCGCCTCACGACGATCGCTGTTGTAGTGGATGGCCTTCGCCACCAGTTCCTTGCCCGTGCCGCTCTCTCCGGTGATCAGCACGTTCGTCGGGCTGTCGGCGACCCGTTTGATCAGGTCGAAGACGTCGCGCATCGGTTTGCTCTTCCCGAGAATCTGGTGAAAGCTGTATTCGCGCAGGACCGCCTGCCTGAGGTGGTCGACCTCGCGACGCAGGGCGACCTCCCGCACCGCCCGCTCGGCCACGGCCACGAGCTCGTCGGTCTTCACCGGCTTGATCAGGTAATCATAGGCGCCCTGCTTCATCGCCGCGACGGCGGTCTCGACGGTGCCGAAGGCGGTCATGAGGATCACGTTGATCTGGGGGTAGGCTCGCTTGATCTCGGCCAACAACTCGATGCCCGCCATCTCCTTCATCCGCAGGTCAGTGACCACGACGCTGTAGTCGCGCTCGGCGAGCTGCTTCAACGCGTCCCCGTCGTCCTCGGCCACACTGACGTCGTGACCGCGCTCCCGCAGGACGTCGCGGACGAGCTCGCGCATCTCCGCCTCGTCGTCGACCACCAGAATTGTCCCGGTCTGCCCAGTCATGACACGCCCCACGCCCAGCCATGTGCCTTCAGCCCTGTGGCGCTTTTCACCACAGCCTAGAGTGTTCCTGCGACCGGGTCAAGGGGCGAAGAGGGGGAGAGGGGGAGAGGGGGACCCTGCGAGGAACGATGGAAGGACTTACTGCGACATTAGTGGGTTGACAAGTCGGGGCCCCGGCGACCGCGGTCGAGCTCGGGCTCGGCTTTGACGCGCGCGCCGCCGGGGTGGAGATTGTACTTTTTCAGCATCTTGTAAAAGTCCGCCCGGTACCGTCCGGCGACCTGGGCCGCCCGGGAAATGTTGCCACCGCTGAGCTCCAGGACCTCCCTGAGGTATTTCTTTTCGAACGCCTCCTTGGCCTCCGTCAAGGGCTGGAGCGACGGCTGCCCGGAGCCCGACAGGGAGGGAATCAGCTCCGGCCCGATCATGTCCTGGCGGGACAGGATCACCGCCTTCTCGATGACGTTTTCCAGCTCCCGGACATTGCCAGGCCAGGGATAGCGCACCATCTTCTGCATGGCCGCCGGGGAGAACCCGCGGATGTCCTTGCCGACACGCTGCTTGCTCTGCTCGAGGAAGTGTTGTGCGAGTAGCGGGATGTCGTCCTGGCGCTCGCGCAGAGGGGGCATCGTCAGCGGGACCACGTTGATCCGATAGTACAGGTCGCTCCGGAACGAGCCCGACTGTACGGCCTGGGTCAGGTCCTTGTTGGTCGCCGCAATGATGCGGGCGTCCACCTTTGTCGGATGTTCCGCCCCGAGCTCCCGCACCTCCTTCTCCTGGATTGCGCGGAGCAACTTGACCTGCATCGGAACCGGCATCTCCGCGATCTCGTCCAGAAACAACGTGCCGCCGGTCGCGCTTTGAAAGAGCCCTCGCTTGGATCCATGGGACCCGGTGAAGGCTCCACGCACGTAGCCAAACAGCTCGCTCTCGATGAGCGTCTCGGGCACGGCGCCGCAGTTGATGGCCACGAACGGCCCCTTGCTCCGGCGGCTGTTGCAGTGGATGACCCTGGCCACCACCTCCTTGCCGGTCCCCGTCTCGCCGCAGAGACAGATCGTGGCATCCGTATCGGAAACCTGCGCGATGGCCTGGAACAGCACCTGCATCTTCTGGCTGCGGCAGATCACGTTCTCCATGCCGTAGAGCTCTTGGACGAGCTGTTTCAACCGCCGGATCTCGCGACTCATGCGCTGCTGCTGGAGCGCCTTTTCGATCTGGGCTTTGAGCTCCTGGTCGTCGAAGGGTTTCGTCAGGTAGCCGAAGGCCCCCCGTTGCATCGCCTCGACCGCGTTGGGGATGCTGCCGTGCGCGGTCATGATCAGGATCGGAAGGCTCGGATGGCTCAGCAGCAACTGCTCCGTGACCTGAAGGCCGTCCTCTCCGTTCAGGCGAAGGTCGGTGATGGCGAGATCATACAGTTGGCGACGGGCCTCCTCGACGGCCTCCCTTCCGGTCGTGCAGGTCGTCACGGCGAACCCCAGGGCCGTCAGTCGCATCTTCAGCAGATGCAACAACCCTTCGTCATCGTCCACGACCAGTATCTTTTCCCCATTCATGTCCGTGTATCCTTCCATAGCCTGGCCACAGCCCCGGCTCTGGCCCTTGCGCCCGTGACCCCATTATGAACAGACATCAGGGGGTCGGGGCCTGGGGCAGCGGCACGGGTCTCAACGGCCTGACCTTCCGCCGCATTTCCTGATCGATCCGTTTCAAGGCATCGAGCTGGTTGTTGAGCTCCTTGATCTTCCTGTCCTGCACGGCGATCTGCCGCTCGAGCTGCTCCAAGGACGGCTTGTGGGAGTTTCCGAACTGCTCCTCCAGCTCCTCCCGCTCCGTGGCCAGCCTTTCAAGTTCCTTGCCACGCTCCGTGAGCTTGGCTTGCAGCGCGTCGACCGTCGCCTCGTCGCGCTTTGACTTGTACAGCAGTCGATGGATCACGATCTCTCGTTCAAGCAAATCCCGCACCAGCTCCACCGTCGACATTCCCGTCGCCCCGGCGCCGTCGGGGTACACGCGAAGGGAATCCAGCAGCCGGTTCCAGGTGCTCGGCTGCTCGTGCTCGTCGATGAGCTCGATCCACAGCTTGCTCGAAGACGCCAGGCGGCTGTCCGGGAGAAGGGCCACCACTTTGGCAAAATGCTCTTTGGCGATGCGGCGGTCCTCGAACAGCCCGACCAGCCCGCGGCTGAAGTGCAGATAGGCGCAGGACCCGGTCGCGCGACAATGCTCCAGCAATCGCTCCTGCCTGCGCGCGAGAACGTCGTAGCGCTTCAGATCGTCCAACTCGGCCGAAAAGACCGGGCCCGGCGGCCGCGCGGCCGGAGCGACGGCGGCGCAACCCGCGTGCAGGACGGCGAGCGCGAGGAGCCCCAGGACCACGCAGGCGCCGGCCGCCCGTCCGCTCTCAGGCCGCACGCGATTGCGGCAGGACCACGTAGACCGTTGTGCCTTTGCCGAGCTCACTTTCAACCCAGATGTCCCCGTGATGCGCCTCCACCACTTTCTTGGCAAGAGCCAGCCCCAGCCCGCTGCCGGCCATCCCGCTGCCGGCTTGCCGCCGGCCCTGATAGAACCTCTCGAACAGATACGGCAGATCGTCCTGTGCGATCCCCGGCCCGTTGTCGGACACGGCGATGCGGACCACCCGGGCGCGCTTGTCCGGGTGCATCTTGAGCTTCACGACCCCGCCGGCCGGGCTGAACTTCACGGCATTGGAGACCAGGTTGTCCAGCACCTGCTCCATCTTGGCCGCGTCGGCCGGCACGAACATCCGCTCACCGGGCGCCTCGATGACAATCTGAACATTTTTGGCATCAGCCAGCAAGCGAATCTTGCTCACCGAGGTGTCGGCGATCGCAAGCAGATCGGACAGCACGATGCGGTACTCCATCATCCCCGCCTCCATCTTGGACAGATCCAAGATGGTGGAAATCAGGTGAATCAACCGGCGGCTGCTGGCGGCCATGATCCGTAGCGTCTCACGCTGCTCCGCGGTGATCCGGCCCGGTATCTCGTCCAGCAACAACTGGGTGCCCTCCTGGATGGACGCGAGCGGCGTGCGCAGCTCGTGCGAGACATGCGCAAAAAACTCCTGCTTCATGTCGTCCAGCTCCTGGAGCTTCTTCGCCATCCAGTTCACGGCTTCGACCAGCTCGGTGAGGTCGCTGGGGGCCTCCATCTGCACGGTCGTGCCGAAGGTGCCCTGCCCGATTTTCTGTATATGGCTCTGCAGGCGCCGGAGGGGGCGCAGGATGCTGTAGCTGGCCAGTCCTGCGAACCCCAGGCCAACCGCCACGGCCAGCAGGACGAGCTGCCGGGTGACGGCCTCCGCCCGCGCCGAGCTGGCGCGGGTATCGCTGAGCACGGTGCTGACCTTGTCCTCGTGAAAGGTGATGAAGGACTCGAGCACGACGTTGATCCGCTCGATCAGGCCGTCGCGTTGGCGCTCGTACGCTCCGCGCGCTGCGGCCGCCGCGGTCCCGGTCAATCTTCCCCGATTCTTCAGAAACCCGTCCCGATACTCGGCCTGCAGATGGGTGATCTGATGCAGGAGATCCCGCCCTTGATCGGACTGCTCCGCTCGCAGCATGTTCTCGACCGCGCGGCGAAACTCCTCGCTTTCCTCCCTGAAATAGGACACGAACTCGGCATCATGGACGGCCAGGTATTGCTTCTCGCTCCTGAGCTGCGCGTAGAGGCTCGACAAGAGCCGCTTTGCCCCGGCGATCGCCGGGTAGTGATAGGAGACCAACTGGGTGCTCAGCTCCGTCAGCTCACGGAGCTGGAACAGGGCGTAGAGGTTGACCGCCCCCATGACCAGGACGATCGCCAGGCACCCGATCGCCAGACGGGAGAAAATGGAAAGGCGGACCCTGGCGGGGCCGAGCGATTCACCTTTCGCCTCGGAGGAGACCCGGTTGGGCCCGTTGGTGGTGGTCGTAGGAGAATCCATACAGTGCCGGCCGCTCGAGCTGTTAATAAAGTAGCTTGGGTGACTTTGCAAGGTGCATGCTATTTCCTACAGCCTCAGTGAAAGTAGGGCTGACGGAGATGACTTCCAAACCTTTGTTGTTATAAAATTCAAACGATTACAGCAAGTTAAAAAACTTTGTCGTGCTCAGGCTCTATTAGCATGGGCACCCCTCTTGCAGGACGCACAAAACCGTCCATCAAAGCCCCCCCTCTGGCTCCCTGATGAGACACGAACCAGGAGCGGCGCCGCGACGTGCCGGCATCGGCTCGTCGGAGTCGTCGGGCTTCTTGCCGGGGTCCCGGCTCGAAGGCGCGCTCTCATCGTCCAACACAAGGGAGCCACGACCATGGTTGCTCACGACGCTGGGGCCAATTGGGCCTGGCCGATCTCCGTCAAGGGCAGCACCCGGCTGGATCGGATGCCGCTCATGCGCCAGGTGCCCTACACCCTGTCGCTGGACCTCGGGCAGCTCGGACCCGGACAAGAGAAGGAAGAGGACGGCACTGTCGAGGCAGGCGGCACGGCCTTAACGATAAATGTCAGTGCCGGAGGCATGCTGGTGATCATGAACGGGGCGCCGTCGACACAACACGTGTTGAAGGTCAGGGTGCCAACCCCCATCACAGGCATCGAGACCCCGACGCTCGCCGAGGTACGCTGGTCGCGGAAACTACCCTTCCCTGCCCCGCACCACCTCTACCTCGTCGGGCTCAAATTCATCGTGTGAGACTCCGGCACCCGCCGCCCTCCCGAGTCAATCGGGGGGGCGGCCCCCCTCGCGAAGCTTTTCGATCAACGCTTGTCCATGCCGATCGGACTGGCCTGCGCCTATTGGCCCGCCAAGCAAATTGATGCCCAGGAGGGGGTCCCCCCCGGCGTGCGCCTTGTGCCTGCCCTCGGGAGTTCGGTATGATCCGGTTGGGCGGGTGGGCACGCCGACCCGCCGTGTGTTAATCCCATTAGATATTATGGCGCTGCGCGACCGAGATTGGCCTGGCTACACGCAATGGTTCTGCTGCCTCGCCTGTAACAGACTCTGGACCTATCAAGGCAACGAGATCATCGCGCTCGCCGAGAGCTACACCCTCGGGCCCGCCATGCCCAGCCCGGGCGTCCCCGAGCGCACGTGTTTCCTCTGCGACGGTGTCGCCTCTACTTCAATACTGGAAATCTAACCCCAGCGCCTTCCGACCCTCCCCTCTCTCTTCACTCCTGACTCCTCAGTCCTCAGTCCTCAGCCGAAACATCCGTTGCCGTCGCGACGTGCCATGCAGCCCGGCAAACAGATGTCCCCGGAACAGCAGGAGGAAGACGGCGAGGGCGGGAGTCACCACGAGGACCAGGATCCAGCGGAGGTCGGCGGGCACGCCGAGGGAGGCCAGCCACGAATTCAAGACCATCCACGGGAAGAACACCAATTGGGCGAAGCTCAGTCCCCCGGTCCAGGCCACGTGTCCGGTTGGATTCTTGAGGAAGGCAAGGAGCAGCGGGAACGCCAGCACCACGAGGGGAAGGAACCACTCGATCCAGTTCTCCACGACGAATTCGTAGCTTTCCCGGATGATGTCCAGGGAGCTGCCGTGCCGAACCTGATAGATCACTTCCGGGGCGGGATTCAGGATGATGAACAGGAGGAGGAAGATCAGCGAGGTGATGACCTGCCCCTGCGGGTTGGCGGCCATGCCGCGCTCCAGGAGCATCATGGGGATCCAGAGGATGAAGAGCACGCCGATCACGTCCCAGAAATACTTGCCGAAGCTCCCCCAGATGTCCTGGAATCGAATGGGGCGCGCGTTCAGCACGGCATCCTCGATCAGGCTGAGCGTCGCGCCCACGAGCAAGGCGTTGGCCGCGCCCATGAGGAAGCCTCCGAGGAGCCCGAGCCGCCCTACGCTTGCCCCGGCAAAGATCAGGAGCACCATGAAGACCACGACCGCGACGGCGATCATCCAGCACCGGATGAAGGAACGGGCCGCCTTGACCAGCGCATGGCGGTACAGCAGCAGTGTCGCCCGAAACAGGTCCATGCCAACCCTCTAACCGGATGGATCCGAGTGCACGCGGGGCCGCGGCTTCATGAACAACGCGGTCGTCCGCAGCAGAACCCCGCGTGGCCCCCAGCGGCTGAGAGCCGCCATCAGACGCCCGCGCAGGCCCACCGTCACCGTCACGCGTCCGCGGCTCAACGCCGACAGCGATGCCGAGACCACCTCCGCCGGACTGTCGATCCGAACGGGATCCTTGGGCGCGTACCCGGCGGTCAGGTGGAAGTCCGTGTCCGTCGAGCCGGGGCAGCACGCCTGCAGCCTCACCCCGGAGCCCCGCACCTCCTGGGCCAGCGCCTCCGTGAGGCTGATGAGGAAGGCCTTCGTGGCTGCGTACTGCGCGAGATAGGGGACCGGCATGAGCCCTGCGATGGACGACACATTGATGATCGTACCGCTCCCGCGCGCCAGCATGTCCGGCAGAAACAGTCGCACGCTCTCCACGATCGTGTTGATGTGCAGCTGCAACATCTCCTGGAGCTTGGGGCCGGGCATGTCGGCGAAGGAGCCGTACAGACCAAAGCCCGCATTGTTCACGAGAACATCCACGAAGGGTCTCCGCTCTCGGGCGGCTGCAAAGAGCCGATGGCCCGCCTGGCGCTCCGCCAGATCCACGAGCTCCCACCCCGTCTCGACGGCATAACGCTGCGCGAGCTCGGCGGCCAGCCGCTCGAGCCGGTCCTTGTCGCGCGCGACGAGGAGCAGGTCGTGGCCCCGGGCTGCGAGGGCTCGCGCGTACTCGGCTCCGATCCCGCGCGAGGCGCCGGTGACCACGGCATAGGGTTTGGGCGGCGCAGCTTCGTTCATCGACGTCCGGCTCCGACTGCGACCTTAGCGATATCGGACCAGTCGGTCAAGCTCGACGGAAACTCCTCGACGGGCCGAGCGGGGACAGGTAGACTTTGCTAGGCCACCGTCCCCGCCATCATCCCGCTCATAATCATACTCAATAGTTGACATGGGCATTCCTGTGGTTAGCTAGCGCAGCAGTGTCACTGCGAAGCAGACGTCGGCATCGTCCAGCCCGTCCGACCCAGGCGAGCGACCCAGACCACTCATTGAAGAGTGACGATTGACCCATGAGTGCTTTTTCTTGAGGTAACGAAAATGGATCTGAATCGCATGACGGTGAAATTACAGGAGGGCCTGCAATCGGCGTCCGCGCATGCGACCCGGCGGGGCCATCAGGGCATGGACGTCGAGCACCTCCTCCTGGCCCTCGTGGAGCAGGAGGGCGGCATCACGACCCCCCTCCTGGAGAAAGCGGGAGTTTCCAACACGGCCGTCCGCCAGGCCCTCGAGCAAGCGCTCGCCAAGCTTCCCCAAGTCCGGGGTCCCGGCGCCGGTCCGGGACAACTGCACGTGACCCCCCGCCTGTCCAACGTCCTCACGCGCGCCGAGCAGGAGATGCAGAGCCTCCGCGACGAGTACATGAGCGTCGAGCATGTCCTGCTCGCGATGGCGGAGGAGGGCGGACTGTTCCGCCGCCTCGGCCTCACGCGCGACAAGCTCCTGGCCGCGCTGCAGGAGGTCCGTGGCAACCAGCGGGTCACGAGCCAGGATCCCGAGGGAACCTACCAGTCGCTCGAGAAATACGGCCGCGACCTCACGCGCCTGGCCGGACAGGGCAAGCTGGACCCGGTCATCGGCCGCGACGAGGAAATCCGCCGGGTCATCCAGATCCTCTCTCGCCGGACGAAGAACAACCCCGTGCTGATCGGCGAGCCCGGCGTCGGCAAGACCGCGATCGTCGAGGGACTCGCCGAGCGCATCGTCAGAGGCGACGTGCCGGAAGGATTGAAGCAGAAGCGGCTGGTCGGCCTGGACATGGGGGCCCTGGTCGCCGGCGCCAAATACCGCGGCGAGTTCGAGGAACGGCTGAAGGCGGTGCTGAAGGAAGTGCAGTCCGCGCAAGGGCAAATTCTCCTGTTCATCGACGAGCTCCACACCGTCGTCGGGGCCGGCGCCGCGGAGGGCGCCATGGATGCGGCGAATCTCCTCAAGCCGATGCTCGCGCGGGGTGAGCTGCACCTCGTCGGAGCCACGACGCTGGACGAGTACCGCAAACGGATCGAAAAAGACGCGGCGCTCGAGCGCCGGTTTCAGCCGGTGTTCATCAATCAGCCGTCCGTCGAGGACACGATCTCGATTCTGCGCGGTTTGAAGGAGCGGTACGAGGTCCATCACGGCGTGCGCATCAAAGACGCCGCCCTCGTCGCCGCAGCCACTCTTTCCCACCGATATATCGGGGACCGCTTCCTGCCGGACAAAGCGATCGACCTCGTGGACGAGGCGGCCGCCCGGCTCCGCACGGAGATCGACAGCCTGCCGGTGGAGCTCGACGAGGTCTCGCGCAAAGTCATGCAGCTCCAGATCGAACGGGAGGCGCTCCGCAAGGAAAGCGATCCCGCAAGCCGGGCCCGGCTCGACATTCTCGAAAAGGAGCTCGAGGAGAAGACCCGGGAGATGGAAGGGCTCAAGAAGCAATGGGAGACGGAGAAAGCCTCCGTCGGACGACTGCGCAACCTGAGACAGCAGATCGAAGGGGTCAAGCACGAGATCGAGAAGGCCGAGCGGGCCTACGATCTCAACCGCGTCGCCGAGCTCAAGTACGGTGAGCTTCCGCGTCTCGAGCGCGAGCTCGGTGACGAGCAGCAGCACCTCGTCAAGAAACAGGGGGAACGCAGCCTCCTCAAGGAGGAAGTGGACGAGGAGGACATCGCCCTGGTCGTCAGCCGTTGGACGGGGATACCCATCACCCGCCTGCTCCAGGGCGAGATGGAGAAACTCCTGCACCTCGACGAGCTGCTCCACCGCCGCGTCATCGGTCAGGAGGAAGCCGTGCAGGCCGTGGCCGACGCCGTGCTGCGCGCACGGTCCGGCATCAAGGACCCGAACCGCCCCATCGGCTCGTTTCTCTTCCTCGGACCGACGGGCGTGGGAAAGACCGAGCTGGCCCGCGCGCTGGCCGCGAACTTGTTCGACGACGAGGGCAGTCTCGTCCGCATCGACATGTCCGAATACATGGAGAAACACACCGTCGCGCGGCTGATCGGCGCCCCCCCGGGCTATGTCGGCTACGAGGAAGGCGGGCAGCTCACGGAGGCCATCCGCCGACGCCCCTTCTCGGTCATCCTCTTCGACGAGATCGAAAAAGCCCACCTCGAGGTCTTCAACCTCCTCCTCCAGGTGCTGGACGACGGCCGGCTCACCGATTCGCAGGGGCACACGGTGGACTTCAAGAACACCGTGCTGATCATGACGTCCAACATCGGCAGCCACCACATCCTGGAGGCGCAGCAGAGCGGCGCGTCCTACGAGGCCATGAAGTCGCTGGTGACCGGCGAGCTCCGCCACCACTTCCGGCCCGAGTTCCTGAACCGCGTGGACGAGATCGTCGTGTTCCATGCGTTGACCTCGGAGCAGTTGGGGAAGATCGTCGAGATTCAGGTCGGACGGCTGCGGGAGCGGCTCAAGGAGAGGAGGATCTCGCTCACCCTGGCGCCGGCCGCCCTTGCCGACCTCGGCGCCCGGGGCTACGATCCGGTGTATGGCGCGCGACCCTTGAAGCGGTTGATTCAGAACGAGATCGAGACGCCGATTGCGCGGCTTCTCGTCAAGGGTGAGCTACAGGACGGCGATACCGCCACCGTCGACGTGAAGGATGGGAAGGTCGTGGTCGTCCCTGAGAAGCAGTGACAGGTGACGCGTGACGGGTGACGCGCAAAGACCTTGAGAAAACGACACCTAGGGCTGCTTCCTGACGTGTCACGCGTGACGCGTCACGCGTCCCGGTTTTCTAGCCGAGCTCGATACTCCCACCTTTGAGGTCCTCGTCGCCCTGGGCGGTGCGGGTGGTTCCGATGCCCCAGTCAACGGCGGTCACCTGCAGCGTATGCCCCCGCGCCGTCACGAATTCGGCTTCGGGGATCGTGACCGTGTTCGGCTCCCTCACCTCGGCCCGCAAGATCACCTTATCGGTCTGCACGTGCTTGAGGGCAATGCCGTTCTCGAGCCGTGACAGCGAGTAGGCGCCTCCCTCATTGAACATGAGCGAACTGTTCACGAGCTTGGCCTTCATGCGGCCATTGTCGTCGAAGAGGGCGAAATTAACCAGCAGAGGGCCCGTCGGCTCCTTCAGGATGAGCTCGACCTGGGGAACCCCCTCCGCCACGACGGTGCCATCGGTATTCCGAAAGATATTGCCTCCGATCACGACATCCATAAATACCCCTCTGTTTCACGTTGGGCCTTCGGCCTTCGACCCTACCCAGCGCAGTCGTAAGGAGTGAGGGGTAAGGAGTGAGGAGAAAAGAGACTCGGCGGACTAGATCTTCTCAGCTTTTTCCCCGGGCTCCTCACTCCTGACTCCTGACTCCTCACTTCTTCCTGATCCGATTCATGATGAGGGCGATGCATCCCCCGAGGAGCCCCCCGCCGATCGTGGCGGTCAGCAGCTCGACGAGCTTCACCTCCCAGAGAGACCCCTGCGCCTGAACGACCTCGCGGATGCCCCCCTGGAGCATGATCACGGCAAGGGCCATCGTGGCGCCCAACAGGAACCACCAGGCGAAAATTTTCAGTGCCTGGGGCACCACCACTGATCACACCTCCGTTCGGCGATCGAGGCCTCGGTATTGGATCGCCTCGGCCAGGTGCTCCGGTCGGATGTCCCGCGTCCCGCCGAGATCCGCGATCGTCCGAGCCACCCGCAGAATGCGTCCATGCGCCCGCGCCGACAGCCCGAGTCGGGACATGGCCCGCTCGAGCAGCTCCCGGCCCTCCGGCCCGACCACACAGTACTTCTTGAGGTGGCGCGGCTTCAACTGGGCATTGCAGTAAATTCCGTCCTTTTTATAGCGCGCGGCCTGACGCCGCCGCGCCTCGGCCACCCTCCCCCGGATCACGTTCGACGACTCCGGCCTCCCCGGCCCGCCCAGCTCGCGTATCGGCACCGGAGGCACGTCCACGTGGATGTCGAGGCGATCCAGCAGGGGGCCCGACAGGCGGGCCCGGTACCGGCGAATCTGGCTCGGCGAGCACAGACACTCCTGGCTCCGATTGCCGTGGAATCCGCAGGGACAGGGATTCATCGCCGCGACGAGCATGACGCGCGCGGGATACCGCGTGGACCCGCTGACCCGGGTGACCGCAACCGTCCCGTCCTCCAACGGCTGGCGCAGGCCTTCCAGGACCGCGCGCTTGAATTCCAGGATCTCATCCAGAAACAGGACGCCGTTGTGCGCGAGCGAGACCTCTCCGGGCCGCGGAATCACGCCTCCCCCGACCAGCCCCGGATCGGAAATGCCGTGATGCGGCGCGCGAAACGGCCGCGCCGACATGAGCGACGGCCCTTCCCCGAGCAGGCCCGCGACACTGTGCACGCGGGTGGTCTCCAGCGCTTCTTCCAGCTCCATGGGCGGCAGGATTCCGGGCAGCCGCCGAGCCAGCATCGTCTTGCCGGATCCGGGAGGTCCGATCAGCAGGACGTTGTGGCTTCCCGCCGCGGCCACCTCCAGCGCCCGTTTTGCGTGCTCTTGGCCCTTGACCTCGGAGAAGTCATCGTCCTCCGTGCGCGGCGCCCCCGCCCATGCCGCGATGGGCGCCGCCCGTGCCGGGTCAATGGGCCGCGTGCCTCGCAGGAACTCCACCGCTTCCGGCAGGGTCCGGACTGCATAGACCTCCGAGCCGTCCGCGATAGCCGCCTCCTCGGCGCTGCCGGCGGGAAGGATCAGCGCGTATCGTTTTCGGCAGGCCAGGCCCATCGAAAGGGCACCGGATATGCGTTTGACGCGCCCGTCGAAGGACAGCTCGCCCGCCACGACCCGATCCACGAGAGACTCCGGGGGCACGATCTCCTCGGCGGCAAGAATTCCGAGCGCGATGGCCAGGTCCAGCCCGGCGCCCTCTTTCTTGAGCCCGGCAGGCGCGAGATTCACGCTGATCTTCCTCACCGGAACCGTGAACCCGGTGTTCTTCAGCGCGGCCCGAACCCTGTCCCGGCTCTCACGGACGATCGCGTCCGGCAACCCCACCACGGAGAACTGCGGCAGGCCGCCGCCGAGGTCGACCTCGACTTCGATGAGGTGCGCATCGAGCCCGAGCAGCGCCGTGCTGAGAACTTTGGCGAGCATCGCCCCCCAGGGGAAAGGAAAAAGTTAAACGGCAAAATTAAAAAGACGGAAAGAGAGATCTCCTCTCCGAATTTTTTCCTTTTGCCTTTTTACCTTTTGCTTTCGGGTGCGGAGCGCCCGGATTATAGGTGGGCAACCGAACCGTTTTCAACAGAACCGCCCTATCGTGTATAATACGTCCTTGCGTCTGATTCCCTAGCGATTCCCCTCTTCTTAACTCATGCGACCGTCACGACACGCGCCACACCTTCTGCGGCTCGCCTGGCTCTTCGTCATGTCCCTCGTCGCCTCCGCGCCGGCGGCCTCGGCCGAGCCCGCAGGTTGGACCACCATGGCGCCGGCGCCCAGCAAACGCACGGAGGTCGCCGCCGCCGTCCTGAACGACAAGATTTACCTGGTGGGCGGATTCAACGAGCCAACCCTCAGCAACATCGCCAGGCTGGCGGTCAGCGATGCGGTGGAAGTCTATGACCCAAGATCCGACGGGTGGACGACCGCGGCGCCGCTGCCGACACGACTGCACCATACTGCCACCGCGGTCCTCGGCGGTCGATTGTACGTGATCGGCGGATTCACGACCGGGTTCCTCTCGCTCTGGAACCCCGTCAATTCCGCCTACCGCTACGACCCGGCCACGGACAGGTGGGAGGCTCTGCCCGCGATGCCGACGGTTCGGGGCGCTTTGGGCGTGGCGACGATCGGCGGCAGACTTTACGCCGTGGGCGGCATCGGCGAGCAGGGCAATAGCGACGCCGTCGAGGCGTATGATCCCTCGACCAACACGTGGAGCCGCAAGGCATCGCTGCCGACGCCGCGCGACCACCTGGCCGTGGCGGTGGTCGGGGACCGCCTCTACGCCATCGGAGGTCGGGTCAACGGCAGCTACAGCCACAACCTGGCCGTCGTGGAGGTCTACGACCCCCATGCGGACGCGTGGCAGCCTGCGGCTTCCCTGCCGACGGCGCGCAGCGGGATCGCCGCCGGCGTGATCGGAGACACGATCTACGTAGTCGGGGGCGAGGCGCCGGAAGGGACGTTCGACACGAACGAAGCCTACTCGGTTTCCGCGGATCGCTGGGACAGCGCGCCGCCCCTCCCCACGGCACGGCACGGCCTGGGCGCGGCGGTCATCGGCGAGCACCTCTATGTGATCGCCGGGGGGCCGACACCAGGCGGTTCCTTCAGCAACGTCAACGAACGGTTCGCCCCGGGCCCCCTCCGCACCACCGGGCACCCGTCGGGCCGCGCGTCACCCCAACACGTCGGGACGGTGATGGCGCTGCTCGCGACCTTCGATGACGCCGGGGTCCTGCCACCCGAATCCAGCCCGGACGCCAACCGGTTGATTCGCGCGTTGATCCAGTTTCAATCCGTGTTCATGAAGAGCCCCGACCCGGCCGTCACGAGGCTCCTCCACGATGCGCTGGCACAGAAGCTTGGAGGCCAGGCCGACGCCGCGGTGCGCGCGTTTCGCGGCAGCGGATGGACCTCGCGGTCATTGGAGGCGGTCGTCGACTACGCCGCACAGACGCCCCTGTGGACTCGGCCGGCGCTCGTCGAGGCGTTTCGCGCCTACAACGTCGGCGAACCCGATTTTGCGCTCCTTGCAACGGTGTTCTCTGACGCGCGCGCCGCACTCGCCTCCGAGGGTCGAGACGTGCACGTCGTCTACGCGCGATGGCGCGGTGACATGCCGGGCGCGAGCTTGTAATCGACTCACGGGCGGTCGCCCTCGGCCGGCCGCCCGCAACCCAGATTGCGCAGGAGGACCATTATGGCGACCAAGGCCTACGTGCTGATCAAGGTCAAGGCGGGGAAGACCAAGGAGGTGTTGAAGACCCTGAAGAAGATCGATGGCGTGGAGCAGGCGCATCCCTGCTTCGGCCAGCCCGACATCTTCAGCTTCGTGAACGTCGCGGACGAGAAGACCCTGTCGGACCTCGTCATCAGCAAGGTCCACACGATCGAAGGCGTCGAGGAGACGGACACGCACATCGTCGCGGAAGCGTAAAGACCGTGACGCGTGACGCGTCACGCGTCACGGTTTTTCTGGCTCCAGGCTGATGATCTTCCCGGTTTCGGCCGATTCGTAACAGGCGTCCGCGATTTCGACCGCGCGGAGCCCGTCGAGCCCCGTGATCGGCATGGGTCCGCCTGCATCCAGCGCGCCGAGAAACTGCGTGAGGGTCTCGACGAGCGTCGCGCGTCCCTCCACGACCTGCTCCTCTTCCTTCGTCCCCTTCCACAGGCGGCGCAGTTGGTGGTGCACCCAGTCCGCCGCGAGCTGCCCGTCGCGCCCGAGCCATTCCACGCGACCGACTCGCCCACCGGCGAGACGCGACACCTCGATCAGGCACGGGAGACCGCGCGTCGTCCGCAGGGAAACCCAGGCCCTCGCCTCGGGAGCGCCGGCCTCCCGGGGATCACACTCGCACCGAACCTCCGCGACCTCGTCCTCCGAGAGGAACCGGACGAGATCCAGCAGGTGGATCCCGATCTCCAGGAGCGCCCCGCGGCCGCCGTATTCGGCGGGGTCGCGAGGCGGGAGCGACCGCGGCTCCACGCGACTCGTCAGCACGACGTAGGCGGGCTCTCCGACTTGAGCCAGCCGCTCCTTGAGCAGCCGGATGGTGGATTCGAACCGCAGGGTCTGCGCCGTCATCAAGGGCACGGCGGCCGCCTCGGCCGCCCGGACGATCTCCCGGGCGATGGCGCTCGTCGGGGCGAGAGGCTTCTCCACGAGCATCGCCTTTCGCTGGCGCACGGATTCCAGGCAGATGTCCTCATAGGCGGACGGTGGCGTCGCCACCACGACCGCCTCCACGGCCGGATCCCCGATGAGCTCGCGGAAGTCCCCGTAGAACCGCACCCCATGCTCCGCGCCGAACTCCTCGCCCTCGCTGCGACGGCGCCGGCAGACGGCGACGAGCCGCGCCTGGGGCACGTCGTGCAGCAAATGATGCGCGTAGCGCGACCCGTGCCGTCCGAGTCCGATGAGACCGATTCCTCGCACAGTCATGCCTCCAGAACTCGCGGCGCATTCTAGCCCGGTTCGCTCTCCAATGGGAGCACAAATCCGGCCGGCCCCTTCCAGAATAGGAGTGGACTTCGCGGGTGACGAAGGGCAGGCGCCCGATACTCGCCACCCTCCGGAGCGCTGAGCGGGACAGGGCTGGTCCCCTGCCGACCTCGCCCCCCTTCGGTTGACAGTGCGACGAGGCGGTCGTTATAGTGCCGCATCGCTCGCGAGCGCAGGATCCTATCGAGACAATTGACAACGAGGGAACCCATGTCCATGGCCGAACATACCGCTCCGTACGGCCTCGATCAGATCGGGACCGGGACCGTCCGCTTTCCCAGCGGCGCGCCGATTCCGACGAGGAGCGATGCCGCGGTCGATCCCTACGTGCTGACACGGGTCTCGAAGGACGTGCACGTCGAGGGCATCATGTTCTGGCCTCAGGTGAGCGAAAAATTCCCCGGGGTCATTCTCCTGCACGAGTGGTGGG